>CAXTUQ010000619.1:0-3705 GCA_964247405.1 uncultured Acetobacteraceae bacterium | reverse complement strand
CGGCGCGCTGGGCGGGCGGCCGTGTCCCCGGCTAGGGTATGTTCCCGTGCGCGCTCTTGCGCGCCGCCGCGTCGGTGCGCATTTTGTGGGCGAGACCATCGAGACAGGAGCCCGGGTGCCAATGGATGGCGGAACCGACGCAAGACGCATCACGATCCATTCACCCGAGGATTTCGCCGGAATGCGGAGCGCCGGGCAACTGGCGGCGCAGACGCTGGACATGATCGCGCCCCACGTCCGCCCGGGCGTGACCACCGCGGCGCTTGACGCGCTGTGCCACCAGTTCATCCAGGCGCACGGCGCCACCCCGGCGCCGCTGAACTACCGGGGGTTCCCGAAATCCATTTGCACTTCGATCAACCACGTCGTGTGCCACGGCATTCCGGGCGACCGGCGGCTGATCGACGGCGACGTGCTTAACATCGACGTGACCGTCGTGCTCGACGGCTGGCACGGCGACAGCAGCCGGATGTTCGCCGCCGGGCCGCCCTCGACCAAGGCGCACAAGCTGATCGACGTGACCTACGAGGCCCTGATGCGCGGGGTCGCGGCGGTGAAGCCCGGCGCGACGCTCGGCGACATCGGCCACGCGATCCAGGTCTTTGTCGAGGCCAACCGGTTCAGCGTCGTGCGGGACTTCTGCGGGCACGGCATCGGCCGCCGCTTCCACGAAGCGCCGAACATCCTGCACTTCGGCCGCAGCGGCGAAGGTCCGGTGCTGCAGCCCGGCATGTTCTTCACGGTGGAACCGATGGTCAATGCCGGGCGGCCGGAGGTCAAGGTTCTAGACGACGGCTGGACCGCCGTGACCCGCGACCGCAGCCTGTCGGCCCAGTTCGAGCATATGGTGGGCGTGACCGAAACCGGTTGCGAGGTGTTCACCTTTTCCCCGGCTGGACTGCACAAGCCGCCCTACGCATGATCCACACGACGGCGCACCGGCTGCGGTTCAACGACACGGACCGGTTGGGGCACGTCAACAACGCGGTGTTCGCGGTCATGCTGGAGCAGGGCCGGACCGAGTTCGCGCTGGAAGCCGGCCTGCCCATCGAGGCCGAGGGGACGGCCCTGGTGATCGTCCGGCTGGAACTCGAGTTCCTGCGCGAGATGGCGTGGCCCGGCACCGTGACAATCGAGACCGAGGTCGCCCGCCTGGGCAACCGGTCTTTCACCTTGCGGCAACGCTTGACCTCGGACAGCGAGCTGTGCGCCCGGGCCGTCACGGTGCTGGTCGTGATGGACCGCGCCGCCCGCCGTGCCTTGCCGCTCGACGGCGAATGGCGGGACAGCCTGACGCGCTGGCTGGAGCCTAACGTGTGATGCTTGGCTGACGCTTCGGACGACCTGTTCTCGCCGGCGCCGCCACCGCCGTCCGACCCGGCACCCCCTTCGCCGACGAGCGCGGAAGGGCATCGCACGCGGATGCGCGCCCGCCTGTTGACCGCCGGTCCAGACGGCGTGACGGATCACGAGCTGCTTGAGATGGTGCTGTTCCTGGCCCTGCCCCGGCGCGACACCAAGCCGATTGCCCGCGCGCTGCTGGCGCGGTTCGGCAGCTTCGCCGGAGCGGTGTCCGCGCCGCTGACGGACCTGCGGGCCATCGAAGGGCTGGGCGACGCGGGTGCTGCGGCGCTCAAGACCGTTCAGGCCGCAGCCTTGCGCCTGGCCCGGGCCTAACTACGCCGGCATATGCGCCGAAATCTCGTGCGCGCCGTCCAACACCAGCCTCAAGGCCACATAAACCACCACCAGCAGGCCGACCCAGGCAATCCAACGGTAGCGCTCCAGCAGCCCGGCAATCAGCCGCGCCGCAACGCCCATGAGCAGGACCGAGATGGCCAACCCGAACACCAGCACCCATGGATGCTCGCGGGATGCCCCGGCCACGGCCAGCACGTTGTCGAGGCTCATGGAAGCGTCAGCCAGGACGATCTGCACCAGCGCCTGCCGCAGCGTCTTCACCGGCGCGCCTGCCGAGCCGGCCTTGGGGCGGGCGCCACGCAGCTCGCGATACATCCGCCAGGCCACCCAGAGCAGCAGCAGCCCGCCGGCGAACAGCAGCCCGATGATGGCCAGCAAGCGCAAGGCCAGCAGCGCGAAGCCGATCCGCAAGGCCGTCGCCGCGGCGATGCCGATCAGGATGGCGCGCGACTTCTGCGCGTCCGGCAGACCAGCTACTGCCATGCCGACCACGACAGCGTTGTCGCCGGCCAGCACCAAGTCGATGAGCAGCACCTGGCCGAGTGCCACAAGCTGCGGCCAGATGGTGTCGGCAAGGGTCAACGAAGGCTCCTGGGTCGGCGCAAGCCCCAATGTTGTCATGGCGGGCGCACGGGCGTACTGACGCCAGGCAACCGCAACGCCCAAGAGGCCCCCCATGGTTCCCCGTTACTCCCGTCCTGCGATGACCGCGATCTGGGCACCAGAGAACCGTTTCCGCATCTGGTTCGAGATCGAGGCGCTGGCCGCCGAAGCGATGGCCGCACTGGGCAGCATCCCGGCAGGGGCCGCCCGCACCATCCGCACCCGGGGCGACGCGAGGCTGGCAGCCATCGGCCCGGACGACCTTTCCCGCATCGACGCCATCGAGGCCGAGACCCGGCACGACGTGATCGCCTTCCTCACTTGGCTGGCCGAGGGCATCGGGGACGACAGCCGCTTCGTGCACCAAGGGCTGACCAGCAGCGACGTGCTCGACACCTGTTTCTCCCTGCAGCTCACCCAGGCGGCCGACCTGCTGCTGGCCGACCTCGACGCCCTGCTGGCCGCGTTGAAGCGCCGGGCGGTCGAGCACCGGAACACCCTGACCATCGGGCGCAGCCACGGCATCCACGCGGAGCCGACAAGCTTCGGCTTGAAGCTTGCCGGGCACTACGCCGAGTTCGCCCGCAACCGCGCCCGGCTGGTGCAGGCGCGGGCGGAGGTCGCGGTCTGCGCGATCAGCGGCGCCGTCGGCACCTATGCCCACGTCGATCCGGCGGTGGAGGCGCACGTGGCGCGGCATCTCGGCCTGCAGCCGGAGACGGTTTCCACGCAGGTCATCCCGCGCGACCGCCACGCCGCGTTCTTCTGCACGCTGGGCGTGATCGCGTCGGGCATCGAGCGGCTGGCGACGGAGGTGCGGCACTTGCAGCGCAGCGAGGTGCGGGAGGCCGAGGAGTTCTTCCACCCGGGCCAGAAGGGCAGCAGCGCCATGCCGCACAAGCGCAACCCGGTGCTGTCGGAGAACCTGACCGGCCTTGCCCGCATCGTCCGCGCCGCCGTCACCCCGGCGCTGGAGAACGTGGCGCTGTGGCATGAGCGGGACATCAGCCATTCCAGCGTGGAGCGGGCCATCGGGCCGGACGCGACGGTGACGCTCGATTTCGCCTTGGCGCGGCTGGCCGGGATGATCGACAAGCTCACCATCTATCCCGAGCAGATGCTGGCGAACCTTGAAGGCTTGGGCGGCGTGGTGCACAGCGGCGAGGTGCTGCTGGCGCTGACCCGGGCGGGCATCCTGCGGGAGGACGCCTACCGCATCGTGCAGCGCAGCGCGATGGCGGCCTGGACGCAGCTCGGCAAGCCCGGCGCCCGGAGCTTCCGCGCCAACCTGGACGCCGATCCGGAGGTCGCGGCCCGCGTGCCGCCCGCGGAGCTGGACCGCGCGATGGCCGCCGAGCTGCATCTGCGCCATGTCGATCACGTGTTCGAGCGCGTGTTCGG
>CAXTUQ010000618.1:0-3713 GCA_964247405.1 uncultured Acetobacteraceae bacterium | reverse complement strand
CACAGAGACCGCGGAGCGCGTGCCCGGCGTCGTCGCCGTCGTGACGCACAAGAACGCGCCGGAGCAGGCGCCCTTCACCGAAAGCGACGACATGATCGTGAAGGTCACGGGGTCGAAGCCCGTGCTGGCCATCGACGAGATCATGTTTCACGGCCAGTTCGTCGCCCTGGTCTGCGCCGAAACCTTCGAGGCCGCGCGGGACGCCGCCAGCCTGGTCACGCTTGAGGTGGACGGCAAGCCGGTGGCGCTCGACTTCGACGCGGCGCAGGCGGCGGCCTACAAGCCCAACCAGATCAACGGCGGCGCCCTGCCGGACACCGCGGAGGGCGACTTCGCCCGTGCCTTCGCGGCGGCGCCGGTGCAGGTCGATGCGACCTATGACACCCCTTACGAGCACCACAACGCCATGGAGCCGCACGCCGCGGTCGCCGAATGGACGGACGGGCGGCTCACGGTGCACGATTGCAACCAGGGGCCGTCCATGTGCGCCGCGGGGCTTGCCTCCACCTTCAAGCTGGAGCCGCAGCAGGTGCGGGTCGTCAGCCGCTTCATCGGCGGCGGCTTCGGGGGCAAGTTCGGCGTCCACCCGCACAACGTGCTCGCCGCCATCGGCGCCAAGGTGACGGGACGGCCCTGCAAGGTGGCGCTGACCCGGCAGCAGGTGTTCACCGGCCATGGCCAACGCGCCCGCACCCGGCAGCGCCTGCGCCTCGGCGCGGACCGCGAGGGGCGGCTGCTGGCGATTGGCCATGACAACCTGGCGCAGACCTCCGGTCATGACGAGTTCGTCGAGCAGTCGGGCGTGATGAGCCGGATGATGTATGCCGCCCCGGACCGCATGACCACGCACCGCGTCGCCCGGCTGAACATGCCGACGCCGTCCTGGATGCGCGCGCCGGGCGAGGCGCCGGGCAGCTTCGCGCTGGAAAGCGCCATGGACGAGCTGGCGGTTGCCCTGAACATGGACCCGATTGCGCTCCGTTTGGCCAACGAGCCGCCGGCCGACCCGGAAAGCGGCCTGCCGTGGTCGAGCCGGGCGCGCGCCGCCTGCTTGCAGCAGGGTGCGGCCCGGTTCGGCTGGGACCGGCGCGGGGCGCCGGGCACGAAGCGCGACGGGCGCTGGATGGTAGGCATGGGCGTCGCCGGCTCGACCTACCCCGTTTTCCTGCTGCCGACCTCGGCACGCTTCACCCTGCGGCGGGACGGCACGGCGCTGGTGCAGCTCGCGGCGACCGACCTCGGCACCGGCACCTACACCATCCTGCGGCAGGTCGCCGCCGAGGTGCTGGGGCTGGAGCTTGAGCAGGTGACGGTGGAGATCGGCGACAGCGACCTGCCCCAGGCCTTCGGTTCCGGCGGATCGACCGGCGCGCTGAGCTTCGGGTCCGCCGTGACCGGCGCGGCGCTGGCCGTGCGCCAGCAGGTCGCCGACCTCGCCCGCGGCGACGGCGGGTCGCCATTGCGCGGCCTCAACTCGGACGCCATCGTGTTCGAGGGCGGCAAGGTCAGCCACCGCGACGATGCCGGGCGCGGCGAGCCGTTGGCGGCGCTGCTGGCCCGGGCCGCCCCGGAGGATGGGCTGCAGGCCACCCATGACGAGAAGCCCGGCGATGCGGCGAAGCACTGGTCCATGCACTCGTTCGGCGCGCAGTTCGCCGAGGTCGGCGTGGACATGGACACCGGCGAGGTGCGGACCCGCCGCCTGCTGGGCGCCTTCGGCATCGGCCGCGTGCTCAATGCCCGCACGGCGACGTCGCAGGTGCTGGGCGGCATCACGATGGGGCTGGGCCAGGCGCTGACGGAGGAAACGATCCTTGACCCGCGCTGGGGCCAGTGGGTGAACCGCGACCTCGGCGAGTACCACGTGCCGGTGCAGGCGGACGTGCCGAACATCGACGCGCTGTTCGTGGAGGAGCGCGACGACCATGTGAACGTGCTGGGCATCAAGGGCGTGGGCGAGATCGGCATCGTGGGCACGGCCGCGGCCATCGCCAACGCCGTGTTCAACGCGACGGGCGTGCGCGTGCGCGACCTGCCGATCACGCTGGATAAGGTGCTCGCCGGGCTGCCGATGGCGGCGGAGTGACGAAGGGGTAGCCACGCTGCCGGCTGACTAGCCCCGGCGGCCCGCGTGGGGCATGGTGCGGTCCATGCCCTTTCGTGAGCCGTCCTGACGCCATGCCCGACCTTGCCATGGGCGTGCCCCTGGAGAACGTCGCCCACGTCATCCAGGTCGCGCTGACGCCGGTGTTCCTGTTGTCCGGAGTCGGCACCCTGCTGAACGTGTTCAACACCCGCCTGGCCCGCGTCACCGACCATATGGAGCATGCGGAGGAGCTGCTCGCCCAGCCCGGCAGCCCGGACGCCGCGACGCTGCGGAGCCACCTGCACCGGCTGCGGCGGCGGACCTTTGCGCTCGATGTCGCCGTGGCGTTGGGCGCCATCGGCGGCGGCGCGACCGCGGTTGCCACTCTCACCCTGTTCGTGGGCGCGCTGCGCAACGCGGGCGTGGCGTGGGCGCTGTTCCTGATGTTCGGCGTGGCGGTCGCGTGCACCATCGGCGCGCTGACGGCGTTCCTGGCCGAAACAGTGCTGTCCTGGCACGGCCTGCGGGACGAGGGGCCGCTGCCACGGCCCAAGCTGGCGCCGCGCGCCTAACCCCATGGGCTTCTGCCCCAATGAGGGTGCCGCGGACGCGCGGCTGGTCGCCGTGGTGCTGCCGCCGAACGAGGGGTTCAGCCCCGAGTCCGTGGGGGCCATCGGCCTGATGGCGCAGCGGCTCGGCGCCGGCTGCCCGGCGCGGTTCCGCACCGTGGTGGTCGGCGCGGCGCTCCGGCACCGGCCCTTCGCCGCCCCTCCTTTCGAGGCCGCCCATCCCCCGGCATGGCTGCCCGCCAGCCGCACCACGCGCTATGTTTGGGGCGTTGCGCGCCGCCTGCGGCACCTGCGCCCGAGCCTGATCGAGGTGCACAACCGGCCGGCCATCGCCTTGGCCCTCGCGCGGCGCTTTCCCGGCGTGCCGACCGTCCTGATCCTGCACAACGACCCGCAGGCGATGCGCGGCATGGCCGGCGCCTCCGGGCGCGGCCGGCTGCGCCGCCTCGCGCAAGTCGTCGCGGTGTCTCCGTATGTCAGCGGGCGCTTGACGGAGGGCGTGGCGGATTGGCGCCCGGCGCCGGTGGTCCAGCCGAACTGCATCGACCTTTCGGCGCTGCCGCCGCCCGTGCCGCAGGACCGCCGCGACCGCGTAATCCTGTTTGCCGGGCGCTTGGTGCCGGAAAAGGGGGCGGACCGCTTCGTCGCGGCCTGCGCCCGCGCGCTGCCGGGCTTGCCGGGCTGGCGGGCGGAGGTGATCGGCGCGCGCCGCCTGCGTCCGGATGGCGCGGGCGATGCATACTCCGCCGCCTTGGCGCGTGCGGCCCAGGCTGCCGGGGTGGCGATGGTTGGGCACCGGCCGCATGGGGAGGTGCTGGCCGCCATGGGGCGCGCCGCGCTCGTCGTGGTGCCCAGCCGCTGGCCCGAGCCGTTCGGCCTCACGGCGCTGGAGGCCATGGCGAGCGGCGCTGCGCTGATCTGCTCGCCACGCGGCAACCTGCCTGGGCTGGTCGGGGGCGCCGCCATGTTGGTTCCGCCCGACGACGCGGGCGCGCTCGCGGACGCCATCACGGCGCTGGCGCGCGACGAACCGCGGCGGGCGGCGCTGGGCGTTGCGG
>CAXTUQ010000617.1:0-3714 GCA_964247405.1 uncultured Acetobacteraceae bacterium | reverse complement strand
CTCCCCGCTCCCTGTCGCCGCGGCAGGACGCACGGCTGCGGACACCAGCCCGGCCCAGCCCGCGGCCCCGCCGCCCGACAAGACGGCCGCAGGCTCGCCGCCGGCGGCAGCGCTCGATGCAGCTCCCGTGCCCTACAGCTTGATCGTGCTGCATCCCCGGCCGGCGTCGGCGGCGGGCGACGCGGCCAACGGCCGGATCACCGCGCTGCTGCAGCCTCTCGCCGCGCAGCTCGACGTGCAGAAGCAGGCCGGGACCAAGGGCCGCCTGACGGTGCACTACTTCCACGATGAGGATGCGCAGGCGGCAAAGGCGCTGGCCGACACGGTCCGCACGCCCGGCAGCCGCGTGCATGTGCGAGGACCCGTCCGCACCCGCACGCCCTGGCCGCGCAACGCCTTCGAGGTCTGGCTGCGGGGGCCTTAGACCAACGTCGTCCTGACTGGAAACGCGCAGCGGTTCCGGTCAGGACGGCAAAGTTGGTCGCTCCAACATAGCTAGATCGCCGCCCTGACATAGTCAGGGCGATAGCGGTCTAGGCCGCCCCGGTTGATCGGCACGCCGGCTTGGCTTAGGCGTTGCCCTCACCTCGCTCCCAACCTACCCCGCCTGGAGGACCCCATGACCCCCGTCGCCTTCGCACAATGGGACCTGTCCGGCCCGCCCCCGGATGCCCTGCCCGGCGCCGGCGCCACCATGCGGCAGGTGCACGTCAAGGCCGGGCACATCGCCACCCGGCACAGCCACCCGCACGAGCAGTTCCTGCTGGTGATGAGCGGCGCCGGCCGGCTGGAGTGCGAGGCCGGCACCGTGCCCCTGCATCCCGGCACCGTTATCCGCTTCGCGCCGGGCGCCTGGCACAGCGCGGAGTGCACCGCCGACACCGTGCTGACCGAGTTCAACCTGGCGGAGGCGGCAGTCTAAGGATCGGCCCCCGCGCCGCTACCCTGCTCCGGCGCGGCTTTCGAGATGCGCCTCGATCTGCTTCCAGATCACCACCTCGTCCGTCACCAGCCACTCCTGCTGGATGCGCCCGGCCACGATCTGCGCGTGACTCAGGCCCATGACATAGACCGGGGCGCCGGTCGGCTCGCCGAAATGGCCGAAGCCGGAATGGGTGCCGCGCAGCGACCAGCGGAGGGCGACGCGCGGCGCCTGGCCCGGGTCGTGGTTGGCCGTGGCGCTCTCGACCGTGAACACCGCGTCGGGGAAGGACGCGAGGTAGCCGAGAAAGAAGCGGTCGATGTCGTCATGGCCGTGGAAATCCTCGCCGCCCGGCGCCGCAAGGCTGGCGCCGTGAAAATACAGGTCGCGGATCGCCGAGGGGTCCTTCTGGCCCCAGATGCGCTGGTAGCCGTCGCAGTACAGGTCGATCTCCGCCCCTTGCTGCACCACCGGGCGGTAGCGGCCCGGCAGGTCGTGCTCCGGCAGGAAGAAGCCGACCTTGCCCGACGCGCGGAGGTCCTGCGCCACCATCTGCCGCGCCAGCTCCCGCGGTTCCAGGCCGAGGCAGCGGGCGAAGCTCGCCTGGTCGCGGACCAGCCATTCCTCCGTCACCTGCTCGTTGGTGACCCAGCAGTCGGCGATGATGCGGGACTTCACCAGCCGCCCGGCCGCCCGGCCGTAGCTGCCGTCGCCCTGGTGGCGCATGACGGAGATCAGGCGGTGCGACGACAGGAAGGAGCCGTCGCCGTACTCGGTCCAGATCACCTCCTCTCCCACCAGTTGCCGGTCGGGGAACTGGTGCAGGGTCTGCAGGGTCTGCGCGGTGACGCCGCTGTTGTCCGCCGTGAGGCCGGTCGCCGCGCGCACCAGGCAGTTGGCGGCGTAGTACTTATCCAACTTGCCGCCGATGCCGCGGTCTTCCCAGATCTCGCGGGTGATGCCGTAGATGAAGGCGGGGACGTCGGGATAGCGGCCGATCTGCGGACCCATTCTGAAATCTCCAAGGAGGGCGGGGGCGGACACCGGTCAGGCGAGGATAACGGCGAGTGCCACGACGCCGAACGCGATGCAGTAGATGCCGAACGGGTTCAGCCCCGCCCTCTCATGCTGCCGGAACCAGCGCATCAGGAACGCCGTGCTGAGCCAGGCGACGACGCCCGCGACCACGGCGGCCAACGCGGCGGTCTGGAACACGCCGGGGGGCACGGACTCGTGCAGCAGATGCGGCACTTCCAGCACGGTGGCGCCCAGGATGATCGGCGTCGCGATCAGGAAGGAGAAGTGCGCCGACCCGGCATGGTCCACGCCGCGCAGCAGCCCGCCCACAATGGTTGCCCCGGAGCGCGAGATGCCCGGGATCAGCGCGAGGCACTGCCAGAACCCGATCACCACGGCATCGGCGACGCCCAGCGTCGCCATCGGCCGGGCATCCACCGCCCGGGTCCGCAGCCGCTCGGTCGCCAGCAGCATGACGCCGTTCACGATCAGGAAGCTCGCGGCCACCACCGGCGAGCCGAACAGGCCGCGCACGAACTTCTCCAGCAGGAAGCCGATCACGACGGCCGGGACCGTGGCGATGATGATCAGCATGAACACGCGCCGGCTTTCCCGCGTGCGTTCCGCCCCTGGCACGCCGAGCACGCCCAGCACCAGCGCCAGCCAGTCCCGCCAGAAATAAGCCAGCAACGCCACCGCGGTGCCGAGATGCAGCAGGACGAGGAACGGCAGGAACTCCGGCGACCGCTGATCGACCGCCCAGTTGACCAGCGACGGCAGGACCACCGCATGGCCCAGGCTGCTCACGGGAAACAGCTCCGTCGCCCCCTGGAGGATGGCGATCAGCGTAGCGTGCACAGCGTCCATGAATATCTCCGGTTGCGGCGGGGATAAGATGCCCGGCCATGAGGGTCAAGGCGGAGAAGGTTCAAAGCGAGGGGGACCGCATGGGCCGGACCGCCAGGCGGACAGCGCACCGTTGCGGAACGCCGGCGCCGACCCCATGTCCGGTAATGCAACGCACCGGGCGCGTTTTCGTCAGGTTCGGCATCAGCAGGAGGTTTCCATGACCATCCACCCTCGCATACGGCGGCGCTTGATCCGCGCGCTGGCGGCGCTCGGCATCGCGGCGACGCTCGGCGGCTGCATCTTCGTCCCGGTCGGCGAACCCGGCTATTACCACCGGCCGCATTACTATCGTTACTATTGACCGGCCCCGCAGCGGCGGGCGTCCGACCGCCGCTGTCTCGGCCGAGCTGGCCGCGCGCGTCCTCGACGCCGCCGCCGGGCTGTTCTTGCGGGACGGCTTCGCCGCGACCAGCATCGAGGCGATCTCGGGCAAGGCCGGGGTGTCCAAGCGCACCCTCTATGCCCGCTTCCCCGACAAGGAGGCGGTGTTTCTCGCGGTGGTGCAGCGCCTGATCGCCGCCTGGCTGACCGGATTCGACGCAGTGATGGAGGGCGCGCCGTCGCTCGATGCCGCGCTGCTGGCGGCCGGGCGGCGCATGGTGGCCGTGGCCCTGACGCCCTCCGCGCTGGCGCTTTACCGCCTGATGGTGGCAGAGGCCGGGCGGTTCCCGGAACTCGCCGACGCGCTGCGCGACGCCGGCGCCCGCGCGGGCGTCGAGCGGGTCGGCCGCGTGCTGCGCGCGCACCGCCCGGATGACAGCCCGGCGCGCATCGCCTTTTTGGCGGAGCAGTTCCAGCATCTCATCCTGGCCGGTCCGCAGGCGCGGGCCATCGGCCTTGGCGAAAGCCTGGACCGAGAGGCGCTC
>CAXTUQ010000616.1:0-3716 GCA_964247405.1 uncultured Acetobacteraceae bacterium | reverse complement strand
CGGCCGGCGCGCGGGTGCTGGACGCCGGGCGCGGCTACGGGCGCGCTTGCGCCGCAGGCGCCACAGCGGCACGACCAGATTGCGACGTGATCGCCTTCATGGACGGCGACGGCGCCGATTGCGGCGACCAGTTGCCCCGGCTGGCCCGGCCCGTGCTGGACGGCACCCAGGATTTCGTCATCGCGTCGCGCACCCGCGGCACCCGCGCGCCGGGGTCGATGAGCTGGCACCAGGTCGCGGCGGGCGCCGTCGCCGGGCGGCTGATCGGCGCGCTGTATGGCGTGCGCTACACCGACATGTGCGCCTTCCGCGTGATCGCCCGCGACGCGCTGACCCGGCTCGGCATGGTGGAGATGACCTATGGCTGGAACGTCGAGATGCAGATGAAGGCAGCCCGGCGCCGGCTGCGCATCCTGGAACTGCCCGTGCCGTACCGCTGCCGCGCGGGCGGCCAATCCAAGGTCGCGGGGTCGATGCGCGGCACGCTGCGGGCGTCTGGCAAGATCGTCAGCACCTTCGCCCGGGTGGCGGCGTCCGGCGTGCAGCCGTGACAATGCCCGCGGCCCGCCCCGGCGTGCCGACGCGCGGCCTGGAACTCGCGGCCATGCTGTCCCGGCTGCACGACCGCACCGTGCACCACTTGAGCGCGTCGGAGTGCGAGACGATGTCCGTGGCCGACCTGCTCGCCCTGGCGGACGCGGAGGATCAGGCGCGCTGGGCGGGCCTGCGGCTGGCCTACACCGACCCGCTCGGCGCACCCTGGCTGCGCGCCAGCGTCGCCGCCGGCTACGACGGCATCGGCCCCGAGGATTTGGTCAGCTTCGCCGGCGCGCAGGAAGGGCTTTACGCCGTGCTGCACGCCCTCTTGCAGCCCGGCGATCATGCGGTCGTGGTCGTGCCCGGCTACCAATCCGTCGAAACGCTGGCGTTGGGCCTCGCCGACGTGTCTGGCGTCGCGCTGGACGCGGAGGACGGCTGGTCGCTCGACATCGACGCAGTCGCCGCGGCGATCCGACCGAATACCCGTTTGGTGTGCATCAGCTTTCCCAACAACCCCACCGGCGCGCTGCTGCCGCCCGAGCGGTTCACGGCGCTGGTGGCACTCTGCCGCCGCCATGGGGTATGGCTGCTGAGCGACGAGGTGTACCGACTGACGGAGCGCGACCCGGCCCGCCGCCTGCCCGCCGCCGCCGACGCCTATGAGCGCGGCGTGTCGGTCGGCGTGCTGTCCAAGGCCTACGGCCTGCCCGGCCTGCGCGTCGGCTGGGTCGCTTGCCGGGACGCGGAGCTGATCGGGCGCGTGGCGCGGTTCCGGCAATACCTGTCGGTGTGCGGCGCCGGGCCGAGCGAGGTGCTGGCCAACATCGCGCTGAAGGCGGGCGAGGCGATCACCCGGCGCAACCGCGGCATCGCAGCCGCCAACCTCCTGGCGCTGTCCACATTTCTCGCCCGGCACCCGGCGCTGTTCGATTGGCGGCTGCCGGACGCGGGCGTGGTGGGCTACGTGCGCTACGCCGGCGCCGACGGGGTGGAGCGCTTCGTTGTCCGCATGGCGGAAGCGGCCGGCATCCTGCTGCTGCCGGCCAGCGTGTTCCGCTCGGAGGTGGCAGCGCTCCCCGCCGACCGCTTCCGCATCGGCTTCGGCCGCACCGGCTTTCCCGCCGGGCTGGCCGCCTTGGAGCAAGTGATCCGCTGACCGGCGGCTGCTGATCGCCGTAACCGAACGGGCGTCGCCACGTATAGTTCACCGTGCAAAGAGCAGCGCCGGCCTCCACGCCCGGCATGGGGAAGCAGTAGGCGCAAGCGATGGACCTAACGCAAATCCGCTATTTCCTGGCGCTGGCGCAGACGCTGAACTTCACCCGTGCGGCGGAGGCCTGCCACGTCACCCAGCCCGCGCTGACCAAGAGCATCCAGCGGCTTGAGGAGGAGCTGGGCGGCCCGCTCCTGCTGCGGGAACGGTCGCTGACCCAGTTGACGCCGCTCGGACAGGCCATGCTGCCCCTGCTGGAACAAACCCACGCCGCGGCGGAGCGCGCGAAGGAGCATGCGTCCGGCATGAAGCGTCAAGCGTCGTCGCCGCTCCGGGTGGGTTTGGCGACCGACGTGCCGACGCCGCCGTTCCTCCCGGTGTTCGGGGAGCTTGCCGCGCGCCTGCCGGGCTTCGAGCTGAGCCTTGAGGGCGCGGGCAGCGCCAAGCTCTGTGAGGCTTTGCTGCAGGGAACGCTGGATGCGGCGGTCGTGACCGAGGACGCGGCGCTGTCCGACCGGCTGAACCGCTGGCCGCTGTTCCGAGACATGGCGGTGCTGATGCTGCCGCCGGGCCACGCGCTGGACACGGGGGAGGCGGTGCCGCTCAGCGCGCTGGACGGGGCGGCGGTGATCTGCGGAACGGCGGACTGCCGGATGGTGCGGCTGCTGGAGCAGGCGCAAAAGGCCCATGGCACGCATCCGAGCCAGCGGCACCGGGTGGACGCGCCGGAGCACGCGGCGGAGTTGGTGCGCGCCGGGTTGGGCATCGCTTTATCGACCGAGCGGACCGCCGTGCCCGATGGGGTTTGCAAACGCCGGGTCGAAGGGCAGGCCGCGCATGATGTCCTGCTTGTTGCGGTGGCGGGCCGCCCCTTCACGCGAGCGGCCCATGCCTTCATCAAGCTCGCCCGCGCGCGGGAATGGGGCAAGGACATCGCCCCGGCGCTCACCAACGGGTCAGCGGCGGCAGCACCAAGCGTCCGAGTGCCGTGACGAACCCGCAGCCCACGGCATACCAGACGGCGATGTAGAGCGGGTCGTCATAGGGGCAGTCGAACACAAACACGAACGCCCCCCAGGCGGCCGCGGCGATGCCGGAGGCGAGCGCCGTGCCGCCGCTGTCGGTTGGCGCCCCGTGCCGCATCAGAAGGCACAAGCCGAGCATTGCTGGCACCGACAGCGCCACGATCTTCAAAGCGCACTGCATCCCCTCGTGCCAGTTCACGCGCGCCGCCAGGGCGGGCCACCCGTCGCGGGATGCATCGACGAGCCAGCCGGCAGCCAGGCAAAGGGCGATGATCGCGGCCAGCCAGTGCAGCCCCCGGCGAGGCGACCGGATGGGATCGAAGGACACGACCGCGACCGCCGCTCCGATCAGGGCGATCAAGCCGACGCTGCCGAGCTTCCACCAGAACGACGGCTGTGCCATCGCCACGGGCATATCCGGCCGCATCGCGCCCAAGCCCAGGAACAATGCCAATTCGATCAGGCAAAGCAGCCCGAGCAGCGCCGCGTCCTGCCTGGCGGTCCGCCGTCGCACGGGTTTGAGGTCGCGGGCGAGGCGGTCGATCAGGGGGTCATTCGCCATCGCGTTGCCTTTGAACCAGGGATGCCAGCCGATTCAGGCCCCGGTGGATGTTCACCTTCACGAGCGAAACGGACTGGCCGGTGCGGGCCGCCGCCTCCTCGATGCTGTGGCCCTGCAGCTTGACCAGGCGGATCACCGCGACCTGCGCCGGCTTGAGGTCCCGCAGCAGGGCCTCAAGCGTCCATGCGCTGATGACGGCGTCGCCGTGGTCGGCCACGGGAATGTCCTTGTCGAGCGCCTCCGTAGGCGCAGACCGCATCGCGCGCAGCCGGTCGATCCATTTGTGCCGGGCGATCGCCATGAGCCAATGCTCGAACGGGCGGGCGGGGTCATAGGTATGCCGCTTCTGATGAACGGCCAGGAGGGTGTCCTGGAC
>CAXTUQ010000615.1:0-3722 GCA_964247405.1 uncultured Acetobacteraceae bacterium | reverse complement strand
CCGTGCCGCCCGCGCCGGCGGCCGCGCCGCTCAACGTGCTGTTCCGTCCCGATCCTTACCTCCTGGACGGACGCCACGCCAACAACGGCTGGCTGCAGGAGCTGCCGCGCCCGTTGTCGAAGCTGACCTGGGACAACCCGCTGCTGGTCGCGCACGACGTGGCGCCGGGGCTGCGGGACGGCGATCTCGTCGAACTGTCCCGCGGCGGGCAGCGCCTAGAATTGCCGGTCTGGCGCCTGCCGGGCCTTGCCTCCGGCTGCGCGGTGGCCGTCACCGGCTATGGCCGCGCGCATGTCGGCGAGGTCGGCGCCGGGTCCGGATGGAACCTGTTCCCGCTGCGGGCGGCGGAGGGGGCGGCGTCGCTGCGCCCGCTCGGCCGGACGGTGAAGCTCGCGACGACGGACCGCGGCATGGGCACGGTGCCGCCCGGTGACATCGCGCGCACCGGCACCCTGGCCGCGTTCCAGCACGACCCGCACGCGCTTTCCGGCAAGGCGCCGGAGGACAGCCTGTACCGCGTCCGGCCCGCCGCCCCGGTGCAGTGGGGCATGGGCGTCGACCTCAACGCCTGCATCGGCTGCAACGCCTGCGTCGTCGCCTGCCAGGCGGAGAACAACGTCCCGGTGGTCGGGCGGGAGAACGTCGTGCATCAGCGCGAGATGCATTGGCTGCGGATCGACCGCTACTGGGAAGGCGCCGGGCCGGAGGCGCAGGCGGTGTTCCAGCCGCTGCTGTGCATGCATTGCGAGGAAGCGCCGTGCGAGACGGTTTGCCCGGTGGAGGCCGCCGTGCACGACTCCGAGGGTCTGAACCTCCAGGTGTACAACCGCTGCGTCGGCACCCGCTTCTGCTCCAACAACTGCCCCTACAAGGTCCGCCGCTTCAACTTCGGCCCTTACGCGCGGGACGAGCCTCGCCCGGCGGTGTCGCGCAACCCCGAGGTCTCCGTCCGCCCGCGCGGCGTGATGGAGAAATGCACCTTCTGCCTGCAGCGCATCGCCGCCGCCCGCATCGCGCACGACCGCGACGGCGTGCCGGAACAGGCGGTCACGGCGTGCCAGGCCGCGTGCCCCACGGCTGCGTTCAGCTTCGGCGACCTGAACGACAAAACGAGCAACGTCGTGGCCCGCAAGGCCAGCCCGCTCGACTACGCCCTGCTGCCGGAACAGCAGACCCATCCGCGCGTCACCTACGAGGCGCGCATCCGCAATCCCAACCCAGCGATGGAGGGCTGAGTCCATGCCCTTCGACCCCGTTGTCTCTCCGGGCGAAACCCCCGCCAGCGTCACCGACCGGATCGCCGCCATCACGCTGGACCGGCGGACGCCCTTGTGGTGGTGGACGGCGTTCGGATTGGCGCTGGCGATGCTGGGCGTCGGCGTGCTGTCGGTCGGCACGCTGTTCGCCCGCGGGGTGCAGGCCTGGGGCAACGACTGGCCGGTGATGTGGGGGTTCGACCTCATCAACTACGTGTGGTGGATCGGCATCGCGTCGGGCGGCACGCTGGTGTCGTCGCTGTTCTTCCTCACGCGGTCGGACTGGCGCACCTCCGTCAACCGCATCGCGGAAAGCATGACGATCTTCGCCGCCGCCTGCGCCGGGGTCTTCCCGATCATCCACCTGGGGCGGCCGTGGTTCTTCTACTGGCTGTTCCCGTATCCCAACACGATGACGCTGTGGCCGCAGTTCCGCAGCCCGCTGCTGTGGGACTTCATCGCCATCCTGGCCTACGTGTTCTCCTCCGCGGTGTTCTGGTTCCTGGGCCTGATGCCGGACCTCGCGGCGCTGCGGGACCGGGCGCGGGGGAGGGGGGCGCAGCTTTGCTACGGCGTGCTGGCGCTCGGCTTCCGCGGCACCGGGGCGCAGTGGCGGCGCTACCATGCGGCTTACGGGGTGATCGCCGGGATCATGGCGCCGCTGGTGGTGTCGGTGCATAGCATCGTCGGGCTGGACTTCGCCGCCGCGGCGACGCCCGGATGGTACTCGACGCAGTACCCGCCGTTCTTCGTGTTCGGCGCGGCGCTGTCCGGCTTCGGCGTCGTGCTGGTGCTGCTGCTGCCGCTGCGCTCACTGCTCGGCCTGCACGACTACGTCACCGAGCGGCACCTGGACGTGCTCGGCCGGCTGCTGCTGGTGTCGAGCCTTGCCGTGTCCTACTGCTACGTGATGGACGCCTTCGACATCTTCTACTCCGGCGGCGAGGCGGAGCGGCGGCAGTTCCTGGAGCGCATCTTCGGGCTGTATGGGCCGATCTACTGGCTGACGCTCGCGATGAACTGCGCCGTGCCGCTGCTGCTGTGCTGGCGCGGGCTTCGGCTGCGGCCCTGGGTGGTGGGGGCGGTCGGTTTCTCCGTGGTGGTGGGCATGTGGCTGGAACGCTTCGGCATCGTCGTCGCCGTGCTGCACCGGACCAACCTGCCAAGCGCCTGGGGCGACTACGCGCCGACCTGGGTGGATTTCGGCACGCTTGCGGGGACGCTCGGGCTGTTCGGGGCCGGGTTCCTGCTGTTCGTGCGCTTCCTGCCCGTCGTGTCCATCGCGGAGATGCGGCAGATGATCGCCACGGGGAAGGTCGGGTGATCGTCGCGGGCTTCCCCGGGCCGGATGCGCTCCAGGACGCCATGCGCCGGCTCCGCGCCGCCGGGGTGGAGGCGGAAACCCGCACCCCCTACGCGCTGCCGGAGGACGAGGACGCGCCCGGCAGCCGCATCCCGCTGATCGCGCTGCTGGCCGGGCTGGGCCTGGGTGGCGCTGGGTTCGCCATGCAGTGCTGGGCGACGATGCGGAGCTACCCGCTGCTAATAGGCGGGCGGCCGGACTTCTTCTGGACCTCCTACCTCGTCTTTGCCCTGGAATGCGCCGTGCTGGGCGCGGTGGCGGCGGCGTTCGGCGCCTTCCTGATTGCCAACCGCCTGCCCCGCCTGTGGGAACCCGGCGATGAGAGCGAGGCGCTGCGGGAAGCCACGCGCGACGGCTGGTTCCTCGTGGTGCACGGCCCGGCCGCACCGGCCCGCGCCGTGCTGCGCCCGCTCAACCCCGCACCGTTCGAGGAGATCGAGGCATGAGGCCGTTCCTTCTCGCGCTCCTGCTCTTGCTGGCCGGCTGCGACGACGCAATCAACCAGCCGAAGCTCCCGGCCTACCGCGCCGCCGCGGTCGGCCCCGGCAAGGTGCCACCCGACCGGATCGAGGCGAGCCGGCGCCCGGCGCCTCCGCCGCCGCTCACCGCCGCGTTGCTGCAACGCGGTCAGGACCAGTACCGCCAGTTCTGCACGCCCTGCCATTCCGAGCTCGGCGACGGCCACGGCATGGTGGTGCAGCGCGGCTTCTCCCCGCCGCCCTCCTACCACGACGCCCGGCTGCGCCAGGCGCCGACGCAGCACTTCTACGACGTGATCACCGGCGGCTACGGCGCGATGTATTCCTTCGCCGACCGGGTGCGCCCGGCGGACCGCTGGGCCATCGCCGCCTATATCCGTGCGCTCCAGCGCAGCACGGACGCGGCGCCGTCCGACCTGACGATGGCGGAGCGGGAGGCGCTGCCGTGACGATGGAACGCCGGGCCTCCATCGTCGGCGCGCTCGGCCTGGCGGGCGCGGCCCTGGCCTGGGTGGCGGCGCCGGCGTCCTTCCCGCATGCCTGGCTCGCGGCGGTGGTGGCGTGGAGCGGCTGGCCGCTCGGCAGCCTGGCGCTGGTCCTGACGCACGCGCTGACCGGCGGGCG
>CAXTUQ010000614.1:2537-3727 GCA_964247405.1 uncultured Acetobacteraceae bacterium | reverse complement strand
GGGCGGGTGGTACGACCAGATGCTGATGGGCACGCTGGACTGCCATGCCGCAGCAATGCGCGGCCCGGCGGCGCAGCGCCTGCTGATCGGCCCGTGGACGCATCCGCCCTGGGGCCGGCAGGTGGGCGCGGTCGATTTCGGACCAATCGCCAGCTCGCCCGTCGATGCGGCGCAGGTGGCGTGGTTCGACCGCCACCTGAAGGACCGGGACACCGACACCGGGCCGGCGCTCACGCTGTTCGACTTGGGCGCCCGGGTGTGGCACGGACTGCGCGAATGGCCGGACGTGTCGCCTATGGCGCTGTACCTCGGCGGCGGGGGACGTGCCGGCGCCACCACGACCGATGGCACGCTGTCCAACGAACCCAGCTCGGTGGGCGCGGACTATCTCGTGCACGATCCTTGGCGCCCGGCGCCCACGCTGGGCGGCCACGCCGGCCAGCCCGGCGGGATGCAGGACCGCCGGGCGGTGGACGACCGCGCCGATGTCGCCTGCTTCACCGCGCCGCCGCTCCATGCGCCGCTGTTCCTGTGCGGCCGGGTCACGGCGGAGCTATGGGTGAAGGCGGACCAGCCCTCCTTCGACCTGTCCGTCGTGCTGTCCATGGTGGCGCCGGATGGGCGGGCAGGGAACCGGACCCAGGGGCACCGCCGCGCTTCCGCGTCCGGCCGCGTGGGGGTGGGCCTGCGCGCTACCTGCGCCACGGTGCCGGCCGGGCACGCGCTGCGCGTATCGGTCGCCGGCGCCTGCTTCCCCGCCTACCCCGTCAACCCCGGCACCGGCGCCGGGCCGTACAAGACCCGGGCGGAGGACGAGCGCGTCATCACGCTCCGCATCGCCCATGGCGGCGCCACGGCGTCACATATCATCCTGCCGGCAGTGGCGTAGCGCCCGGCCCGGCTTGCAGCCACTCATGGAGGTCGAGCCGATGCACCTCTCCCAGCAGCGCGGCGTGGTCGAGGAACTGCGCGCCCGCCTCGGCCGTGGCGGCGCCGGCGTCGCCCAGGGCGCCGGCCGGATGCAGGTCCTGGGTTTCCCAGCCGAAGCCGACCGCGCCCTCCGGCGTCAGCACGGAGAACTCGCCCTCCCGCGCGATCCAGCGGGAACGGAAATCCTCCGCCTTGGTCATGTCCACCCGCTCCGGCGCCAAATGCAGCATGAGCGATGTCTCGACGAAGCCGCCATGGAT
>CAXTUQ010000614.1:0-2527 GCA_964247405.1 uncultured Acetobacteraceae bacterium | reverse complement strand
CCGCCTCCCAGGGGCTCACCAGCCCCTCCGGCTTGCCGAGGCGGCTCCACAGACAGGATACCGCGAACATGCCGGAGGACACGCGCAGGCGGCGGCACACGATGTCGGCCACCTGCGGCTGCCCGCCGTGGCTGTTGAGCAGCACGAGCTTTCGCACCCCGGCGCGCGCCACGCTGTCCCCGATCTCGGTCCAGAGCGCGATCAGCGTCTCGGCGCTGGCGGTCAGCGTGCCGGGAAAGCGGATGTGCTCCACCGACAGTCCGACCGCCTGGGTCGGCAGCACCAGCACCGGCAGCGCCTCCGGCAGCAGCGCGAGCGTCCGGGCCAGCACGCCCTCGTTGATCGTGCGGTCCACCGAGACGGGCAGATGCGGCCCGTGCTGCTCGATGGCCGCGACCGGCAGGACGGCAACCGTGTCCTTCGGCAAGGAGGCGAAGGCGGTCCAGGGGAGATCCTGCCAGTATCGGGTGGGGAGCATGGCTGGATGCTATGCGCGCGGTGGGGCGCTGGGAATAGGCCGGGCGCGGGTTGGCTAAGCCTGCGGCGCGCGGCGCAGGCCGAGCAGGCTGACCAGCCCGGCCGGACGCGCCAGCGACACCGCGACGATCAGGCCGCCGTAGATCATCAGGTCAACGCCCTGGCCGCCGCCGCCGAGGTAGCTGCGGGACAGCTCGCTCACCGGGATCAGCACGGCCGCGCCCAGCAGCGGACCCCACAGCGTGCCGACCCCGCCCAGCACCGCCGGCAGCGCGATCAGGATGCTGAGCTGCCCCGCCAGCACGCTGTCCGGATCGATGTAGCCGACGTACTGCGCGTAGATCGCCCCGCCCACGCCGGTGAAGAAGCCGCTGATCGCCGCCGCCGCCATCTTGGACGGGAACACCCGCACCGCGAGCGACCGCGCCGCCACCACGTCGTCCCGCATCGCGCGCCAGGAGAAGCCCCAGCGGCTGCCCTCGATCACCCAAGCGACGATCCAGGTCGCGGCGGCGAAGGCCAGGGCGACGAGATGGAACGGCAGCTTGCTGGTGCGGAACTGCAGGTTGAGCAGGCTCTCGCCACCGAACGGCACGAACACGCCGGTGGCGGCGCCCACGAGGTCCCAGTTGAGGAACAGCAGGTAGCCGATCTCCCCCACCACGACGGTGGCGATGGCGTAGTAGTGCCCGCTCAACCGGAAGCACGGCCAACCCACCAGCAGCGCGCACAGCCCGGCGGCCAGCCCGCCCGCGAACATGCCGAGCGTCGGCGGCACGCCCGCGTTCACGAAAAGGAGCGTCGAGACATACGCGCCGATGCCGAAATACAGCGCATGGCCCAGCGAGATCTGCCCGCAATAGCCGCCCAGGATGTTCCAAGCCTGGCTCAGCCCGGCATACAGGATCGTGATGATGATGAGGTTCTGCGTGTAAACGTCGCGGATCGGCAACGGCAGCGCGGCGAGCGCCAGCAGGACCGCGGCGCCGAGCCAAAGCTCCCGCCGGCGCCGGCGCAGGATGGCGTTGTCGGCCGGCTTGGAAAGCACAGGCGGCGCGGCGTCCATCAGATCTTCCCGAACAGGCCGCGCGGCCGGACCATCAGCACCAGGAGATACACGGCAAACATGCCGACCTGCTTCAGCGAGGGTTCGAGCACGAGGGCGGTCAGCGCCTCCACCTCGCCAATGATGACGCCCGCCACCAGCGCGCCGAGGACCGAGCCGAAGCCGCCCAGCGCCACCGTCACGTAGGCGATCACCGCGAAGTTCGCGCCGACGGAGGGCGACACGTAGTAGAAGGCGATCAGCATGGCGCCCGCGACGCCGACCGTAGCCGCCCCCAGACCCCAGCCGATGGCGAAGATGCGGTCGCGGTCGATGCCGATCAGCGCCACCGCGTCCCGGTCCTCCCGCGTCGCTTCCAGCGCCCGGCCGAACTCGGTGCGGTTCACCAGCAGCAGCCCGGTGAACGCCAGCAGGCACACGGCGCTGGCGGCGAGCTGCGGCAGCGGCACGTAGATGCCGGCAAGGCTCACGGTCCGGTTGCTGAGCCAGGTGCCGGACAGCGAGCGGAAGTCGCCGCCAAAGGCGAACTGCGCCGCGCCGCGGATGAAGATGGCGAGGCCGAAGGTCGCGAAGATCTGCACCATGCCGCGGTTGAACTGCACGCTGAGCGCGCGGGCGATGATGCCGCGGTAGATCAGCACGCCCAGCCCGAACATCAGCGCGCAAACCAGCGGCAGTTGCAGCACGGGATCGAGGCCCGCCAGCCCGAAGATGACGACGGCCGCGTACATGGCGAGCATCAGCAGCTCTCCATGGGCGAAGTTCACCACGTCCATCAGCCCGAAGATCAGCGACAGCCCGGCCGCCACCAGCGCGTAGATCAGCCCCATCAGCAGCCCGCTGACCAGCGATTGGGCGACGAGCGCCAGCGTCATGGCATCAGCGTCATGCAGGCGTGCCGTAGCCGCCGCCGCCCGGCGTCTCGATCACGAAGGCGTCGGCGGGCCGCAGCTCCGCCCGGTCGGTGCCAGTCATCTCGTGCCG
>CAXTUQ010000613.1:0-3740 GCA_964247405.1 uncultured Acetobacteraceae bacterium | reverse complement strand
CCGACGCATCCCGCGCACCCGCCGTTTGAGCCATCAGGTTGATGTGCTCCTGGCTATCGGAGAATGCTGCCAACAGCCCCGCCCGGTCGAGCTGCCCAGATGCCAACGCCCGGACGTAAAGCGCCTCCCCGGCCGCGTCGGGTGCGCGGTGCAGGGTGTTCTGGTACAACGCATCGACCAGCGCCGGGTCGGACGGTGCTGTGCCGTAGCGGTTGGCAAACTCGGGCGAGGATAGGAAAGACAGCGCTGTTTGCTGCAATGTCGCGCCGTTGATGATGGCACGGGTGAACATGTTGAAGCCTGCCGGGTCGGCGTACCGCCCGAGCGCGGCGTCGTACAGCCGCGCCACCTGCGCCTCCGCCGTGCCGGAGTAGGTGATGTTGGGGTTTGCCGACAGGCGGCCGCGCGCCTCGTCGCTTTGCGTATAGACCGACAATAGGCCGCCGCGGGTGAAGCCCGACCGGCCGGGCTGCAAGGATCGCAGGCCGGAGCTGAGGTCGGCGTCGGTCGGCGGGCGGCCGTAAACGTTCTGAAACACGATGCGGATGAAGTCGGCATCCGACAAGGCGCCATAACGGGCGGTGAACTCGGCCGACCCCACAAGCCGGTCGCCGACCGTCACCAACCCGCTCAACGCGGTCTGGTAGTCTGCCGTTTGCTGCACCAGCCCGGCGCTGTCCGCCACCCGGCCGAAGGCGCCGTAGTACAACCGGGCGATGGCATGCTCCAGCAATTCCTGGTCCGTGAGCGCGGGCAGCCCGGCGTCGCGCAGCAGCGCCACGTCCAGCGGCTGCACCGTCGCGGCGCCTTGCACAGAGGTGTTCACCGCCACCCCGCCGCCTACGTCGGTGAAGCTTGCATCCGTGTTCCCCAGCAGCACCGGCCCGCCATATGCCGCATAGGCATTCGGACCAAAGAAGGTGAGGGGTTGGGTGGGCGGAACCCGGAAGAACTGCTCGTTGCCCTGTATGCTGCCGTCATAGACCGTGCGGCTCATGGCCGGGACCGGCTGCGTCAGGGCAACGCCACGGAACGAGCGCACGCCCAGGCCGTGCTCCAGCTCCCGCTCCAGCGGGGCAACGATGTTGGAGGCGGAGCCAACGCGGCCAAGGTTGGTAGGGTTGACGAACAGCGTCAACGCCGGGGCGGTCGCCGCCGTGCCGTTGCGGGCGGCGAAGCCAAGGCCGAACGCGGTCTCGACCACGGAGGCGGTGCCGGAGTTGCCGACCTTGACGTAGGTGTCCCCGATCAGGGCAGCGTCCTGCGCCAAAACCACTTTGTAGGTCACGTTGATCGTATAGGTTCCGGCCGTATAGTCGAAATGCCGGGTCCACTCGTTGAAGGCCGTTGCGATAACGAAGCGGACCGCGTCCTGGCTGGGGTCGCCGGGCGCCGGCGGGTCAGTGAACTGGACGTTGAGTCGGGCAGCCATGGCCGTTTCCTGATCGTATCGGACTGATAATAGTCGATATTCAGGAGACGAGCGCAACGAAAAAGCCCGACTGCCACGGCGACCGGGCCGGCGTGGGACCCGGGGGCAAGTGCTAGGGCGTCGCGGCCCGGACCGCAGGAGTGCCGGGCAGCTTCTCCTCGCTGGGACCCGACGGGTTTATGCTGTTGTCATCCGCGTGGCTGGAGGAAACCGGGATCGGACCGGTCATGCAGCCCGTGACCAGCAGCGCGACGGCGGCGGCAATCACTCGGTTCAGCATTTTGTCCCCGCATGAGCCGCACCTCCGGCGAGGGGAAAAGCGCGGTGCGGCCGATGCTAGTCCGGCGCGCGCCGCGGGGCACGACAATCTTTCGTTGGCTCCCCTTACCCCAGCCACTGCGGATGCTGGGTCGTGCCGTCAAAGTGGGTGGACACCTTGTAGCGCTCTGTCTGCCCGTCCCGGGCGACCGTCTCGGTCTTGGCCAGCAGTTCCGCCCGCTGCTCCGGCGTGAAGGGCTGGAAGCTGCGCACGGCGATCAGCGCCTGCTGCAGGATGGGCAGGCTGTCGATGCCGCAGACCTGCAAGCTGATCGGCAGGCTCATCGGGTAGTGCAGCATCTCCAACGGCGAGGCGGCCTTGGAGTCCAGGATGAACGGGTCGCCAAACGTCTTCATGCCGAGCACCCCGGTGCCGTGCGCCGTCGCCACCGGCAGCACGCCCTGCTCGAAGCTGTCGAAATGCGCGTCCATGACGTTGATCGGCATCTGCACGGTGTCGAAGTGGAAGCCGTGCTGGTCGGCGACCTCGAACATGTGGCGGTGGATCGCCGGGCTTTTGTGCCCGGTGAAGCCGATGTAGCGGATCTTGCCCTGCTCGCGGGCGCGCAGCGCCGCTTCCAACGCGCCGCCGGCGGCGAACACGCGCTCCGGGTCGTCCATGCGGATGATCTCATGGAACTGCAGCAGGTCGATGTGGTCGGTCTGCAGCCGCTTCAGCGATTCGTCGATCTGGCTGGCCGCGGCCGTGGCGGTGCGCCCGTCGATCTTGGTCATCAGCAGCGTGCGGTCGCGCCAGCCGCCCGCGAGCGCGCGGCCCAGCCGGACCTCGCTCTCGCCGCCGTTGTAGTCCCAGCAGTTGTCGCAGAAGGTGATGCCGGCATCGAGCGCCGCGTGCACGATGCGCGTC
Organism: uncultured Acetobacteraceae bacterium; assembly: GCA_964247405.1. Lineage (GTDB taxonomy): Bacteria > Pseudomonadota > Alphaproteobacteria > Acetobacterales > Acetobacteraceae > CAHJXG01. Next base: position 1,122 of record CAXTUQ010000613.1, on the reverse strand, counting down.
GCCTCGTCGGCGCTGGGGCCGCCAGGCTTGGCGAGGTGGAAGCCGCCGAGGCCGATCAGCGACACCCGCTCCCCGGTGCGGCCCAGCGGGCGGTACTTCATGTCCGCGTGCTCGGCGATCTTGGACGTCACCGGGCCGGTCGGCTTGATCTGGCCGCCCTGGGCAGTCTGTCCAAGCACGTCCGCCGGGGTGCCGAGCGCTGCCGCGGCCACGCCCGCCACGGTCGCCTTCATCAGGTCGCGTCGTTCCATGGTATTCTCCTACCTTTTGCCGATGACCCGCAGCGCAGCGCAGGCCGCGCCGTAGCCGTTGTCGATATTCACCGTGACGATGCCCGGCGCGCAACTCGCGAGGATGGCATTGAGCGCCGCGTGCCCGCCCGCCGCGACGCCATAGCCGACCGAGGTTGGCACCGCGATGACCACGCCGCCGACCAGCCCGCCCACCACGCTGGGCAGCGCCGCGTCCATGCCGGCGGCGACGATCACCACCCGCATGTCACGAAAATCCTCCACCCGGCGCAGCAGCCGCCACAACCCGGCAACGCCGACATCGGCGATCAGCCGGGCGTCCTGCCCTTGGAAGCGCAGCGTCCGCGCCGCCTCCCGTGCCACTGGCACGTCCGACGTGCCGGCGGTCAGCACCGCGACTTCCGCCGGGCCGGCGACCGGGGCCGGGTCGCCGGAATAGGCGGTGCGGGACACTGGGTCGTAATCCAGCGCGTCCCGCTGCGAACGGGGGAGTGCGGCGAACCGCTCGGGGTCGAGCCGGGTCAGCAGCATCGGGTTCTGAGCGGCGTCGAGGATGGCCGCGATCTGCTCGGGCGACTTGCCGGCGCAGAACACCGCTTCCCCGAAGCCGAGCCGCTGCGCCCGCACCTCGTCAAGTACAAATTCCGGCTCCGCCGGGGGCACAAACTCCGGTCCCTCCCGGGTCATGCCGGCACCAGGAAGGCGCTGCCGTTGCGGTAGGCGGCGAAGTGCACCGGCGCGGGCAGCCCGGCAGCGTCGGCGAGTTGCTGCACCTCCGCCCGCAAGCCGTCCTGCATCGCGTCCAACGCCGCGAGCGCCACCGGGTCCAACTCGATCACCACCCCGCCCGCCCGCACCCGGCAACGCACGG
>CAXTUQ010000612.1:0-3758 GCA_964247405.1 uncultured Acetobacteraceae bacterium | reverse complement strand
CTGGGCCGTGCGCCTGGCGTTCGGCTGGCCGTCATGGCTGGCGCCTCCGCCGCCTTCCGTCCGCCGGCGGCCGCCGGCAGCGGCCGCGCCGTCCTGGCCCGGCGGCGCCGCGACCGTGATCCGCGCCCCATCGCGCAGCCGGTCCAGCCCGTCCGTCACCACCTTGTCGCCGGGGTGCAGGCCATCCAGGATCTGCACCCGGCCGCCCTGGGCGACGCCGGTTTTCACGACCTGGATGGCCACGGTGGCGTCGGGCTTCGCCAGGTACACGAAATCGCCGGGCGCGCCATGCTGGATGCTGGCTTGCGGCGCTACCACCACCCCGTGCAGCGCGCGGACCTGCAGGTGCGCGTTGACGAACTGCTGCGGGAACAGGGCATTGTCGGCATTGGGAAACATCGCCCGCAGCCGCACCGTGCCCGTGGTGGGGTCGATCTGGTTGTCGGTGGTCGCCAGCGTCCCCGTGGCGATCAGCTTGGTGTCCGTCCGGTCATAGGCCGCCACCGGCAGCGGGCCGGCCGACATGCCCTGCTGCACCTCGGCCACGTTGTCCTCCGGCAGGGTGAACAGCACCGAGATCGGCTGCAGCTGCGTCACCACGACCAGCCCCGGGTCGCTGGTCTGCACGTAGTTGCCCTGGTCCACCATGCGCAGGCCCACCCGGCCGTCCACCGGCGACACGACGTGGCAGTAGGTCAGGTTGAGCTTGGCCGTGTCGATTACGCCCTGATCGGCGATGGTGGTGCCTTCGTACTGCTTGATCAGGTAAACCTGATCCTCCACTTGTTGGCGCGAGATGCTGTCCTGCTTGCTCAACGTCTGATAGCGCGCGTTGTCCGCCCGCGCCTGGGCCAGCAGGCCCTGGTCGTGCGCCAGGGTGCCCTGGGCCTGCTGCAAGGCCACTTGGTAGGGACGGGGGTCGACTTGCGCCAGGAAGTCGCCCTTGCGCACCATCTGGCCCTCCGTGAAGGCGATCTGCTGCAACTGGCCGTTGATCTGCGTCTTGACGGTGACGGTGGCCAGCGGCGTCACAGCGCCCAGCCCGGTCAACACCACGTCCAGGTCGCCGGTGCCGATGGTTTCGACACCCACTGGCTGCGGGGCGCCCGCGGCCCCTTGGCGGCCGCCTGCCTGCGGCGCCGGGGTGCCTTTGCCAAGCAGCCGCCAGGCGACCAGCCCGGTGAAACCGATCACAACCAGCGCGACGAGCAGTGCAGCCAACCGGCTGCGTCGGGACCTCTTCACCGTTTTGGCGGTCTTGCCAGGCGCGGGCCGCACTTCCAGCCTTTCAGTCATCCCGGTTCAGCTCCACAAGGGGGTCAAGGGCAGCATCCATCGCGCCTGCCGAAGCATCCTGTGTCCCTCAAGGCCATGGGGATGGCTTGTCGCGGCAGCGTCTCGACTTCGCGGATCGGGTCGTCTGCCCGCGTCACGTCGTCTTCGCCGGAAGTCCGCACCGGAACGTCAGCGTGTCCTCCGGTGCGAGGCCGCCGCTACCCTTGTCGCTGATGGCCGTCATCGCAAGTCCCTTCTTGGCGCAATACTTGGTTGCGGCCTGGATGTTGTCAGCCTTCGCGTGGTCAGCGTCGCCCATTGGGCCGATGATGCGGGTTCGGACGCTGTAAGCGCCGTGGCCGAGCTTCTCGACGTTGTATGTCGTGTGGCCCACCTGCGCGATCCCGTCCATCCCGGCGCAGGCGGACGGCCCAAAGGCGGCGATGACGAGCAGGGTGGTCCGCAGCCCCGCGCGGATGTAAGCGGCGTTTGGTATGCATGGCCGTCTCCGAGAACGTCCAGCGCCGGTGGCGGTGCTGCCGAAGAACCGGCTCAGGATCGCCGTGACGCTGGATCTGCTGGTCTCGTTGACTTGGAAGAAGACCAGGAAGCACAGCTTACGCTTTAACACACTGGCATTCTTTCAACCAAGGAGAAATGAACGGGGCATGGCAGCGCGATCCCTGGCTCATAGTGGGAGGGCGTGCCCGCCGGGCCAGCCTTCCGCGCCGTGTGACGGACGTGGACGTTGCTGGCGCGACCCGGCATTGTCGTCCTCCCGCTTACCGGGCGCCCACGACGCCATCATGGACCGCCGCATCGGTCCAGCCGACCTGCTCCGGGGGGCCTGACAGGCGAACCTCGGTGACGGCCGGGCCATGACGCTCGACGACGGCCACGGCCGTCATGGCGCGCACAAGACGGCAACCGGCCGGCTCCTCGGCGTTTCCGCCGTCGAGCCGCGCGAGGATCACTGCCTGGTGCTGCAGCAGGGCGGCCTCGGTGCGGCACAGCAAGGCACCGGGGTCCAGCCGCTGCGCCGGGTCGCGCTTGAGTTGGGGGACGTCTTGCGCCGGCGCGGCTGCTGAGGCGGCGCGCTGCCGGCGTCCGCCTCCATGCCGTCCACCATGTCCCCCGGAAGACAGTCCACCGATGCCGGCGCCGCCTGCGTCTGGACTGATGGCGGACTGTGCCAGGACCGGTGCCGCCAGTGCAATGGCGCAGGCGCACGCCAGGATGGCAGAAGCCGCCCGGGCGACGGTCTTGGCAACGGGCTGCATCCGCGCCGCTACCGGACCAAGCCGTAGGATGGTGCGCCGATGCCGGGGCAGGCGCAGCCGGACCCAGCCGGCTGCAAGGCGGGCAGGCGGCAGGCATACACGCCGGCGTAGCAGGTTGCACCCAAGGGAAACGGCGTCGCCGGGACTGCTCTCCCGGGAATGGCCGCAGGCGCGACCGAGGCTGGGGCCGGCACAACCAGTGGCGGCGACGCATAGACGAATGCGGGAGGTGGCGCATAATAGGCCGGCGGCGGGCCGACCACCACGAATGGGGCGGAGAAGACGCCGCCCCGCCAGTAGGCGTGGGCAGGCGCAGCAAGGCCCAATGCGCCCACCGTTGCGGCGGTCGCCGCAAGCAGGGTGCGCCGGGCAAGGCGGCCAGGGTTGGTCATGGCAGATCTCTCGACAGGATGGTTGCCGCCACGGGCGTGGCCCGGCTGACATAGGGCCGTGGGCGCAGCGGCCTCAAGCGGCGCGGACGTCGCCCCGAACTTTCTCCATCAAACTACAAGATCGGGGTCGCGGCCTCCCTGGGCGGGAGGGCCGAGGGCCGCAGCCCCGTGCAGGGCCTGCTCCGTGGCACCTTCTGCGTCCCGTTCCAGCGCCGGCATGTCGATGCGCACCGACAGCCCGGGCGTGGCGTTTGCGGCGCAGATGCGTCCGCCGTGCAGCTCCACTGCCCGCTTGCAGATGGCCAGGCCGAGGCCGACGCCGCCGGTGTTGCGCGCCCGTGCCTCGTCCACGCGGTAGAACGGCTCGAACAGGTGCGGCAGCGCTTCGGGCGGCACGCCCGCCCCGCGGTCGCGCACGGTCAAACGTGCCCAGGGCCCGTGCCGCTCCAGGGCAGCCTCCACCTGTGTCCCGTCCGGGGTGTAGAACAGGGCGTTGGCCAGCACGTTCTCGGCCACGCGACGCAGCAAGGCCGCATCGCCCTGCACCCAGACTGGCCCGTCGCGGCGCACCACGCGGATGACCTGCGCCCGCTCCCGCCACTCGAAGGCGAGGTCGTCCGCCGCTTCTTGGACCACGCCGGCCAGGTCCACGGGGTCGGCGCGGTCCGATGCCGTGGCGCCCTGCAGGGAGGACAGCACCAGCAGTTCGCGGACCATCCGGGTCACGATGTGCAGTTCGCGCTCCATGCGGTCGAACCGGGGGGCGGCTGCGGCGCCCGCTTCGCGCCGTGCCAGGCCGAGCGCCATACTG
>CAXTUQ010000611.1:0-3763 GCA_964247405.1 uncultured Acetobacteraceae bacterium | reverse complement strand
GTCGGCGACCACGGCGCGGGTGCCCGGCGGCCCGGCGGCCGGCTCCGGCCCGGCGACGCGCCCGCCCTCCACCCGGATCGCATGCGCGTGCGGCGCCCCGGGCGTGCGGGAGGTCACATGCAGGCGGCCGGCCGCGCCGATGCTCGGCAGCGCCTCCCCACGGAAGCCGAGCGTCGCGATCCGCACCAGCGCGTCGCGGTCCGCGCCGTCCAGGGCAAGCTTGGAGGTGCAATGCCGCTGCACCGCCAAAGCGAGGTCGACTTCGTCCATGCCGCAGCCGTCGTCCTCGACCTCGATGCGCTCGATGCCGCCGCCGGTGAGCGTCACCGCGATGCGGGACGCGCCGGCGTCCAGCGCGTTCTCCACCAGTTCCTTGACCGCGGCGGCCGGGCGCTCGATCACCTCCCCGGCGGCGATACGGTTGACCATGCCCTCCGACAGCAGGCGGACCCGCGGCGGTGGCGCGGGCGGCGTGCGGTCGGGCTGCAGCACGGGGCGGAGCATGGGCCTGTCTAGCACGGGCGGGGACGGGCGGACTACACTGGGCTTCGCACTCAAACGGGGACCCATCCATGCCCGAAGCCGGCCTGCTCCCCATCGACCCCGGCGCCCGCCGCGCCATCCTGCATGCGGTGGACGGCTTGGCCGAGGACTCGGTGGCGCTGCTGGCGCAACTGGTGCGGCACCGCAGCCTGCTGGGCGAAGAGGCGGGCTGCCTCGATGCGATGGCGGAGGCGTTCGCCGGGCTGGGCTTGCCGCCCGGGCGGGTGCCGGTCGATGCGAAGGCGCTGGCCGGGGTGCCGGGCTTCTCGCCGCCGCTGATCCCCTATGCCGGGCGGGACAACGTGGCGGCGGTGCACCGGCCGCGGGAGGCGCTGGGGCGCAGCCTGATGCTGCAAGGCCACGTCGATGTGGTGCCGGAGGGCGCGGCCGACCTGTGGACCACCCCGCCGTTCGAGCCGAGCGTCCGCGATGGGCGGATGTATGGCCGGGGCGCGGGCGACATGAAGGCGGGCCTCGTCTCGATTGTCATGGCCTGCGAGGCGTTGCGCCGCGCCGGGCTGCAGCCGGCGGCGGAGCTGCAACTGGCCGCGGTGATCGAGGAGGAGTGCACTGGCAACGGCGCGCTCGCGGTGATGCACGCCTTGCCGCGCCCGGACGCCTGCCTGATTCCCGAACCCGGCCCGGGCTTCCCCGCGCTGTACGTGGCGGAGGTCGGCGTGGTCTGGGCCTGGGTGACGATCACCGGCCGCCCCGCCCATGTGCGCGAGATGCAGGCGGGCGTGAACGCCATCGAGGCGGCTTACGTGCTCATGGAGCGGCTGCGCGCCTACGAGGACGCGATGAACCGGGCCGAGCACCGGCACCCGGCCTTTGCCGGCGACAACCACCCGATCAACGTCAACTTCGGCACCCTCACCGGCGGCGAATGGAACAGCAGCGTCGCGACGCGCGCCCGGCTCGGCGTGCGTGTGGGCGTCATGCCGGGCCATAGCTGCCACGACGTGCGGGCGGAGGTCGAGCGCCTGGTCGCCGACGCGGCTGCCGACCCCCGGCTGCGCGGCGCCCGGCTCGCGGTGGAGTTCAAGGGTTTCATGGCCGACGGCTGCGTGTTCCCGCCGGAGCAGCCGATCGCGCTGGGCGTGTCGGCGCTGCACCGGGAGGTGACAGGCACGGCGCTGCGCCAGTACAGCGCGACCGGGCTGACCGATGCGCGATTCTACACCCTGCACGGCGGCACGCAGGCGACCTGCTACGGCCCGGACGCCGACAACATCCACGGCATCGACGAGAGCGTGGGGCTGGACGCCATGCACGGCGTGACCCGGGTACTGGCGCTGCTGATCGCCGGGTGGTGCGGGCTGGAGGCGGTGTAGGCGTCGTTTGAAACGCATCATTTTTCCTGCTCTGCGTGGAGCAAAGCTGCGCTTTCTCCGGAGCAAAGCTACGCTTCCTTCGAGAACACGCGCCGCATGATGATGCTTAGCGTGCTGCGGCCAGCATGGGAGAGAGACATTTGGACAGCCGCGCATCCTGGGTGCGTCTAGGCCTGTTGCTGCTTGTGAGCTCGATCGGCGGCGTCGGCATGTGGTCCGTGGTGGTCACGTTGCCGGCCGTGCAGGCGGAGTTCGGCGCGGCCCGTGCCGGCGCGGCGCTGCCCTACACGCTCACGATGCTGGGCTTCGCCGCCGGCGGCGTCGTGATGGGGCGGGCGACCGACCGCTTCGGCATCGCGCGGGTCGCCGCCTTCGCTGGCATGGTGCTGGCGGCCGGCTATGCGCTCGCCAGCCGCACGCAAAATCTGCTGGCCTACGCGTCCGTGCATGGCGTGCTGATCGGGATGCTTGGCTCAGGGGCGCTGTTCGGGCCGGTCATGGCCGACGCTTCGCTGTGGTTCCGCCGCCGACGCGGCTTGGCCGTGTCAATCGCGGCGGCCGGCAACTACGTCGCGGGCGCGGTGTGGCCGCCGGTCGTCGCCGCGGCGACGCAGTCCTTCGGCTGGCGCGCGGCCGAACTCGGCATCGGCCTGGTCATGGCGCTCACGCTTCCTCCGCTCGCCTGGCTGCTGCGCGCGCCATCTCCCGTGCAGGCAGGCGCCATCGGCGCCAGCGCGACGGCGGCCGCATCGCAAACGCGGCTCGGGCTGGCCCCGGGGCTGCTGGTGACGCTGCTTGTGGTCGCGGGCCTCGGTTGCTGCGTCGCGATGTCGATGCCGCAGGTGCATATCGTCGCCTACTGCGGGGACCTCGGCTACGGCCCGGCGCGTGGCGCGGAGATGCTGTCGCTCATGCTCGGGCTTGGCATCATCAGCCGGATCGGGTCCGGCTGGATCGCCGACCGCATCGGCGGCTTGCCGACCCTGCTCATCGGCTCCGTGCTGCAGTTGGCGTCGCTGTCGCTGTTCCTGTTCTTCGACTCGCTCACGTCGCTCTACGTGATCTCCGGGCTGTTCGGACTGTTCCAGGGCGGCATCGTGCCAAGCTATGCGATCATCGTGCGCGAGTATTTGCCGACGCGCGGCGTAGGCGCCAAAGTGGGGCTTGTGCTGGCGGCGACCGTCGTCGGCATGGCGCTCGGCGGCTGGATGACCGGGGCGATCTTTGACCATACCGGATCATATCGCCTCGCCTTCGCCAACGGGATCGCCTGGAACCTGATGAACGGCGCCATCGCCGCCACGCTGCTGTGGCGGGCGCATCTCCGACGTGGCGGCGGCGAGGACGCCGCGCGGGCGGCGACGGCTTAAGCAGCGGCCCCCAGCCCGCCTGTCACCAGGGCAGCGCCGCGCCGCTGTAGTCGTAGAACGCCGACCCCGGCTCCGCGCGGTGCGCCAGGATCGTGTCCACGAGGCCCCGGGCGCTGGTCTCGACATCCAGCGGCGCGTTGTCCCCGCCCATGTCCGTTCGGACCCAGCCTGGATGCAGCGACAGCACGGCGAGCGGGCGGTCGAGCTTCGCCACCAGGCTGCGGGTCAGCGAGTTCAGCGCCGCCTTGCTGGCGCTGTAGAGTTCCATCTGGCCGCTCTTGTTGTCGGCCACGCTGCCCAGGCGCGAGGTCATGAACGCCAGCACGCCGCCGTCCTTCACCCGGCCGAGCAGGGCGCGAGCGGCGGCGACCGGGGCGACGGCGTTGGTCATGAACAGCGCACCCATCTCCTCCGCCGCTGCCTGGGCCGCGTCCCCGTGCGCCGGGCCGGACACGCCGGCGTTGATGAACAGCAGGTCGAGCGGCGCGTCCGGCAGGGCCGCGACCGAGGCCGGGT
>CAXTUQ010000610.1:0-3772 GCA_964247405.1 uncultured Acetobacteraceae bacterium | reverse complement strand
ACTGGACCAAGCTGGCCGCCAGCTCGCCGTCAAGCCGGTAAGCCCAGGGCCGCGGGGCACCGCTTACCCATCACCACGGGGTCGATGCTCTTCTGCGGCATCGACCCGTGCGCGCCGCGGCCGAACAGCGTCACCTCCCAGCTGTCCCCGGCCGAGAGCATGGTGCCGGTGCGCCAGCCGAGCTGCCCAGCGCGGAGCGGCATCACGTGCTGGCCCAGCGTGACGTCCGGCTTCGGGAAGCGCTTGACCATGCCGTCGGCGATCATGGCGCGGGCGCCCTGGGCGGTTTCCTCGCCGGGCTGGAACACCGCCATCACGGTGCCGCGCCACTTATCGCGGTTCTCGGCCAGGAGCCGCACGGCGCCCATCAGCCAGACCACGTGCATGTCGTGGCCGCAGGAATGCGCGATCTCGGTCGCCTGGCCGAAGCGGTCGGTGCCGGTTGCCTCGCTGGCATAGGGCAGGCCCGTGCTTTCCTTGATCGGCAGCGCGTCCATGTCGGCGCGCAGCAGCACCGTTGCCCCCTCGCCGTTGCGCAGCAGCCCGACCACGCCGGTGCCGCCGACGCCCTCCGTGACCTCGTAACCCTGCTGCTTCAGCTACGCGGCGGCGATGCCGGAGGTGCGGTGCTCCTGCGTGGACAGCTCCGGGTTGGCGTGGAGGTCCTTGTAGGCCTTCTCCAACTCGGCCAGCAGGCCGTCCGAAGGGTCGGGAAACGAGGCATGCACGGGGGCGTCGGGGGCATCTGCGGCCATGGAGCGTTTCCTTTCAGCGGGTTGCTTCGATGCCCGGTCCGGGCAGCGTCACGGAGTCGCACCGGCGCAACCCTGGTTCTTGGCGGACCAGCGTCATGATCTCCCGGCCGAGGCGCAGCACTGCGTCCGCCGGAAGCGCATCGGGATGCTCGACGAGCGCCAGCAGCTGCAGCACGTGGGCACGACGCGCCAGCGCGCGGTCTCCTGCACCGGAAGCACACAGCAGGCACATTTTCGTTCCTCCTGGCGTTCACTTTGCGGGACAGCCTTGTGCCGCAAAAACCCAATGCTGATCTCGCCCGCAGGGTAAGCGTCCCGCGGCGCCTGCCCGCCCCGGCGGGGAACACCTTGTTGTCATTGGCAGGCGGCGCGACATGACGCTCATTGCAGGATGTCAAACAAGCCGTGCCGGCAAACGCGGGCCGGCCCGCATCACGAAAACCATCGCCGCCGTGGCAGCAATGTCGGCCAGTGGATCGCCGCCATGGCGGCGATGTCCGCCTGCTTGCCGAGATTGAGGGCGCGCGGACCGCGGCGCGCAGCCTGGAAGGTGCTGGTCCCCTGCTGGCGCTCACGCCTACGTGGGCGCCAGCCATGTGGCCGAGGCTGGAAGTTGCAGCGGATGCCTGTCGTGCTCGGCGCCCAGGCGAGGCTGAGCGGGGCGCTCACGCCTTGAACCGGGCAGCGAGCCGCTCCGACTCGCGCGCGAGGATGCCGACGTCGCTGCCCACGGCCGTGAACAGGCAGCCCTGCTCGATGAAGCGGCGCGCGAGCGCCTCGTCGCCGGTCAGGATGCCGGGGGCGATGCCGAGCGCCTTGAGGCGCCTGATCGCATCGTCTATGGCCGCAACCACGTCCGGGTGCCCGGGCTGGTTGAGATGGCCCATGTCGGCGGACAGGTCGCCCGGGCCGATGAACACGCCGTCCACGCCGTCCACGGCCGCGATCGTCTCCAGGTTGCCCAGCGCGTGCCGGGTCTCGACCTGCACCAGCACGCAGATCTCCTCCTCCGCCCGCTCGTAGTAGTCCTTGATCCGGCCATAGCGCGAGGCGAAGCCGCGGACGCCGCGGGGCGGGTGGCGGGTGGCGGCCACGGCGGCGCGGGCCTCCGCCTCGTCCTGCACGTAGGGGATCAGGAAGCTCTGCACGCCGGCGTCGAGGTAGCGCTTGATCACCACCGTGTCGTTCCAGGGGGGACGGACGATCGGGTGTGCCGTGCCGCCCGTCGTGGCCTGGAGCTGGCTGAGCACCATGGGCAGGTCGTTGGGCGCGTGCTCGGTGTCCAGCAGCAGCCAGTCGAAGCCCGCGCCCGCCAGCACCTCGACCGTGAGATGGCTCGACAGGCTGCTCCACAGCCCGACCTGCCGCCGCCCCGCCTTGATGGCGCGCTTGAACGTGTTGGTGGGAATGTTCATCAGTCTGCTCCGGCTTCAGTGGATCTCGGGGTCTGGGATGGGGGCGCCGCGCTCGAGGAAATCGAAGTCGCAGCCTTTGTCTGCCTGGGTGACGTGCCGGGCGAACATGGCGCCGTAGCCGCGCGGGTAGGGCGGGGTGTTGCCGGCGCACCCCTCTTGGTTCCCCTGGTCATCGGTCTGCGTCCGGCGCACCGACGGCGCCCGGGCGCTGATCGGGCGGGGTGTAGTCCGCGGCCGCGAAGCTGCCGCCTTGAAAGCGCCGGCCCACCACGTCGAGCGGGTTCGGTCGGCTCAGCACCTCGGCGGCATAGTCCTCCGCGTTCTGCACGGGGTGGTAGCCCAAGCGCTCGCAGCCGACAGGCTGCCACCAGTTCCGCGTGTTGTTGGACACGCCCCAGACCACCAGATAGCCGGCCGTGGGCGCCTCGATGCAGCGCAGGATCAGCTGCGCCAGGTCATCGTGGCCGAGCTAGGTGCTGAGGTGGCGCGGCTCGGTCGGCTTCTCAGTGGCGGTCCCGATGCGGATCGAGATGTCCTCGATGCCGTGCTTGTCCCAGCACATCCGGGTCATGGCCTCGCTCCAGACCTTGCTTAGCCCGTAGAATCCGTCCGGACGCATGTCGCAGCCGAGGGCGAGACGGTCCTCGGCGGGATGCATGCCGATCGCGTGGTTGGAACTCGCGAACACGACCCGGCGCACGCGGTGGTGGCGTGCGCCCTCGTAGACGGCATGGAGCGCGCGCGGGTTGTTCTCGATGATCTCCACCAAAGGCCGCTCGACGCTGGTGAAGTTGCCCCGGTTTGATGGAGTGTTGGTGGGCTTTGGTGGTTATGCCTGGGCTTCGGCCGCCTCCGTTGCTGCGGCGGCTGCTTTGTAGGCCATGGGCGAGCGGTCGCCCAGGCTGGAGTGGAGGCGGACGGGGTTGTGCCAGCCCTTGATGAAGCTGAAGCAGGCCATGCGGGCCTCGGCCTGGGACGCGAACCAGCACCGCTCCAGCAGCTCGCATTCCAGGGTGGCGAAGCCGCTCTCGCCCATGGCGTTGTCATGCGCGTCGCCCACCGACCGCATGGACGGCCGCACGCCGGCCTCCTTCCCCATGGACGGCCGCACGCCGGCCTTCTTGCACCGGTTGCCAAACGCCAGAGACGTGTATCCAGAGACGTATATCGAGACCCCTGGTCCGGGTGATGGGTCACATGGCCCGGCCGGCGCTGGCCGATGGCCATTCCCGCCGCGTCCAGCACCAGCTCGGCGCGCAGGTGGTGGGCCATGGCCCAGCCCACGGTTTTGCGGCTCCAGGCACCCAGGACCACGGCGAGGTCCGGGCCAGCTCGCCGCGCTCGGTCGCGGACCAGCCGTCGCCTGCCACGGCCTGAGTGTCGCCGTTCCTCCGGCCGCCCTCCTGGCGGCCAGCGGCAGCACCCCACTTGCGGATCGCCGCCGCGGTTGGCTCGAACCCCTTGGACAGGCTGACGGGATCGCGCCCGGCACGGGCCGGGTCGAGGACCTGCTGCCGGAACTCCGGTGAATACGGGGGACGGGTGATCGGCATGGAAGGAACCTCCTGCAAAACAGGAAAGGCTCCAACAGAGCGGGTCAAC
>CAXTUQ010000609.1:0-3783 GCA_964247405.1 uncultured Acetobacteraceae bacterium | reverse complement strand
GGCACAGTGGGGACGCCTGCCGCTGCACCCGCGGCCGCTGCCGCACGAGGCGGTGTCGTCCTGGGTCGGCCGCCTCGCCTCCGCCTACGGCATGGTGCCCGATGCGTTCCTGCGCACGGCTCTCGGCATCGACCTGGCCCCGGACGACCGCGAGTTGGACAGCGGCGCCGGGCCGCCCGGCCTGCCTGCGGTGCTGGCCGAGCGAACGGGGGTGCAGGAGAAGCGCATCCGGGCCATGACGCTGGCCGGCTACGCTCCAAAGCTGACCGGTGCGCCCGTGTCCTCGCCCAGGCTGTCCAGCGCCGATGCGGGCCGTGCCGGCTGGTTCATGCCGAGGACGGGTGGGGTCGAGACCCATCCGGAGCCGGACGGGCCTTGGGTGCCCTGGGAAGCCGACGACCTGCTGGCCGGCATGCCCAGGTGCTGCCCAGGGTGCCTGTGGGCCGACGCCATCCCTTACGTGCGCCTGCACTGGCGCTGGGCATGGATGGCAAGCTGCCCGTAGCATACGGAGGCGCTTGTGCCCGTGGTGCGATCACCCCGGCTGGCCCGCGACCATGTTCCCCGCGAGCCGCAGCGCGCCGGCCGCGACCTGCTCGTCCTCGACCACGTCACTCTTGGCGCCGCAACGGGCGGCACGGCACGGCTACCCGGGCGTGGCGAGCTTGTGCCCGGAAACGCGTGGCTGCGAGCGTTGCGCGCCCTCCTCGGCGAGTTGACCTGCCCGGTATCCTGGCTCGCCCCGAGGATCGGGCCGAGGTGGATGAAGCCTGGTGGCGCGTGGGCCGGACGTTCAGGGAGCGGCAACTCTGCCAATCGGACTTCTTCGAGCGCCAGCCCCCGCACCGACGGAGCGCGCTGCTGGAGGTGGCCGGGGCTGTGGTCCGGCACCGGGCGGCACGCCTCGCGACAGGCGGGCGGGAGACGATGCTGCACGCCACCGTCATGCAGGAGGGATGCCTTGCCAGGAAACCCTGACAGAATGCGCTGCTGAAAACGGGTGATTCGCCCTTGCTGTCGGTCTTGACGCTGCGGCATTCCACACCCGATCGATGCGTCAACGCCCTGCCGATTGTCAGACCGTGGTCTTGCGCTTCCTCGCCGGCCCGACAGCCGATTTCCTTCCGCCCGAAATCCAAGAACCAGAACTCGCGGTCGGCCCAGGAAGCGCCTGCGCATCGCGGGCGCCAGCCTTCGGCGTATCCTGCTCGGCCCGCGTCACGTCCACTCCCGTCACGAGGTGCTGCCCGATCAGGGCGATGACGTCCGCCACCGCCTTCTCGGCCGCCTTTTTGTCCAGCCCTTCTTTGGCGGCCCCAGGCTGGGCGGCAGTGCGCTTCTTGGCGGCCGGCGCAGGCCTCGGGCGCAAGCCCTTGGCTTCTGGCAAGAGCAGCTTGGCCACCCTTGCCTTCCTGGGAGAGGCCAGGATCGGCGCCTTTGCCGGCGTGGCCGCGTCCGGCGGCGAGGGACGGCTTCGCCTTGCCTGTTCTGGCCGGGACCGGGTGACGGGCGCAGCACGACGGGATGGAGAACCTGCGATGCCGCCATCCGCATCCTCCGGTCCCGCCAAGTCGAAGCCGAACAAAGCCGACACATCCTCGGCCTCAAGCGTCCTAGCCCCGGCGGAGCGCGATGCCGGCACCGCGGCGTCGAAACCGGCCAGGAGGTCGCCCGCGTCCACCCCGCGCAGCCGGAACAGCAGCTCCGGGCTCTCGTCGAGCCGCGCGCCCACGCCATACAGCGCGGCCGCCACGTGCTTGCACATCGACGCATGGTCCTCGCAGGTGCAGGCGAAGCGTATCTCCGACGGCTTGGGGAACAGACCGGCGCCCTGGCGGCACATGCGCTCCATGACGCCCCTGGACAGCCGGCCCTGCAGCAATTCCACCAGCGAGTCGATCCGGCCCGCGCAGTCGGCGCGGATGGACCGCCATTGCGCGCCCGGCATGGCGGCGATCCCGACCGCGACCCGGTAGATCGCCGACCCGCTCACCACCGCCTTGACCTCGCATCGCCCGATCTGCAGGTCGATGACCGAGCCGTTGCGCACGTAGGTCCGGCCCCGCGGCAGCCGGCTCTCGTAGTCGCGGTAGCGTTCCAGGTTGCCGCACCACGCCTTGCCCCAGGGGGTGCCGGCGATCGCGCGGCCCTCGATCCGCACCGGCGCCAGGGTTTGGCCCTTCTTGCGCAGCTTCGCCGCCTCGCGCTCGGCCTGGCGGCGGCGCTCGGCGACGGGAACGTAGGCGGGCTAATCGCCATGGTCGAAACGCGACATCCCCGGTCAGTCCTGCATCGCGGCATGGAGGTCAAGCGCGACCAGCCGCAACAGCGCGTCGTCGCCCATCTCCGTCAGGTCGACCTCGCCCGACCCGGCCAGCAGCGCGTCCGACATCTCGGTTTTCGACGCGATCAGCGCGTCGATCTTCTCCTCGACCGTGCCGCGGCAGACGAACTTGTGCACCAGCACGTTCCGCTTCTGGCCGATGCGGAAGGCGCGGTCGGTGGCCTGGTTCTCCACGGCCGGGTTCCACCAGCGGTCGAAATGCACGACGTGGGAGGCGGCCGTCAGCGTCAGCCCGGCGCCCCCGGCCTTGAGGGACAAGACGAAGAACGGCACCGCCTCGTCGTCCTGGAACGCCTGCACCAGCGACTTGCGCCGCTTCACCGGCGTCTCGCCGTGCAGCACCAGCCCGGACCGCCCGAAGATCCCGCCCAGGAACGCGGCCAGCGGGTCCGTGATCTCGCGGAACTGGGTGAACACCAGCATCTTCTCCTGCCGGGCCGCCACCACCTCGGCGATCTCCCGCAGCCGCACCCACTTGCCACTGTCTGCCTCCGCCCAGGCTTGGTCGCCCAGCCACTGCGAGGGATGGTTGCAGATCTGCTTCAAGCGCATCAAGGTCGCGAGCACGACGCCCCGGCGCTCCATGCCGTCGGCGTCGGCCAGGCGGTCCGCCAGGTCCTGCACCGCCTGCGCATACAGCGCCGCCTGCCGCCGGGCGAGGCTGCAATAGGCCTTCACTTCCGTCTTGTCCGGCAGGTCGGCGATGACGGACTTGTCGGTTTTCATGCGGCGCAGGATGTAGGGCTGCACCAAGGTACGGAGCGGCCCATAGGGGTCCTGTTCCCGCTCGGCGAGGCTCTTGGCATAGCGCGCGAACTGCCGCGCGGTGCCCAGCAGGCCCGGATTGATGAAATCGAAGATGGACCACAAGTCGCCCAGGTGGTTCTCCACCGGCGTCCCGGTCAGCGCGATGCGGGACTGCGCCGTGAGCGCCGTCGCCGCCTTGGTCTGCTTGGCGTTCGGGTTCTTGATTGCCTGCGCCTCGTCCAGGATGGCGAAGCGCCAAGCTACCTGCGACAAGCCCGGAATGCGCAGCAGCGAGCCGTAGCTGGTAATGACCAAGTCGAGCCCGGCGGCCTCGTCCGGCCCGAACGCGCTGAGCTGGCCGGCCGTCATCTCCAAGGGATGGACGATCCTTGCCTGCAACGTCGGAGCGAACGTTTCCAGCTCCTTCATCCAGTTGCCGAGCAAGGAGGCGGGCGCGACCAGCAAACTCGGCTGCGGCTCGGGGGGCGTCCGCCCGCCCTTGCGCGGCGCCTTCTGCATCAGCAGCAGCGCGAGCACCTGGATCGTCTTGCCCAGCCCCATGTCATCGGCCAGGCAGGCGCCCAGCCCGAGGCCGGACAGCAACCGCAGCCATTGCACCCCAGCCTTCTGGTAGGGTCGCAGCGTGCCGCGCAGCGCCGCGCCGGGGTCGATGCCGGCGCCGTCCGGCGCAC
>CAXTUQ010000608.1:0-3791 GCA_964247405.1 uncultured Acetobacteraceae bacterium | reverse complement strand
TTCCACACCAGATGTCGGGCGGCCAACGCCAGCGCGCGATGATCGCGGGCGCGCTCGTGCTCGACCCGGCGCTTTTGATTGCGGACGAGCCGACCACCGCGCTCGACGTGACGACGCAGGCGCAGATCCTCGCCTTGATCCGGGACTTGCAGCGCCGCCGCGGGATGGCGGTGCTGTTCATCACCCATGACTTCGGCGTGGTGGCCGACATCGCGGACGGCATCGCTGTGATGCAGGCCGGGCGGGTGGTCGAGCAGGGGCCGGCGGCCAACATCCTGCGGCGGCCGCAGCACCCCTACACCCGCGCCCTGATCGCCGCCGTGCCGCCGCTCACGCGCGCCATCGCCACCGCGCCGCTGATCGAGGCGCCGCCCGTCCTGGTGATGCAGGGCGTGTCCAAGACGTACGGCAAGCCCGGCCTGTTCCGGCGCGGCCGGGTCACGCGGGCGGTGGCCGACGTGAGCCTCGCCTTGCCCCGCGGCGGCACGCTCGGCATCGTGGGGGAAAGCGGGTCCGGCAAATCGACGCTGGCGCGCTGCATCGTCCGCCTGCTGGAGCCGGACGCCGGCAGCATCCGTTTGGACGGCACGGACCTGCTGCGCCTGCCCCGGCGGGAGATGCGGCGGCAGGCGGCGCGGGTGCAGATGGTGTTCCAGGACCCATACGCCTCCTTGAACCCGCGCCGCCGGGCTGGCGAGCTGGTGGCGCAGGGGCCGATGCTGCATGGCGTCGGCCGGGCGGAGGCGATGGCCCGGGTGCGGGAGCTGTTCGCGCTGGTGGGCTTGGCTCCGGACGCGATGGACCGCTTCCCGCACGAGTTCTCCGGCGGGCAGCGCCAGCGCATCGGCCTGGCGCGCGCCCTGGCCCTGCGGCCGGAGGTGCTGGTGGCGGACGAGCCGGTGTCGGCGCTCGACGTGTCCGTGCAGGCGCAGGTGCTCCGCCTGCTGGCCGACCTGCGCGCCCGGCTGGGATTGTCGGTGATCTTCATCACCCACGACCTGCGGGTGGCGGCGCAGATCTGCGACCGGGTCGCGGTGATGCGCGAGGGCAGAGTGGTGGAGCAGGGCGACGCCGCCGCCGTGCTGGGCACGCCGCGGCACGCCTACACGCAGGCCTTGCTCGCCGCCGTGCCGGGGCGGGGATGGGTGCTCCCCGGCTGACCAAGCATCGCTGATCAGGTTTGGGCGAAGCGTTCGGGCACGAAAAACGGCGTGTCCTGCAGCTCCGGCTCGGCGAACGCTTCCAACGCTTGGCGGACGTAGGCGATGTCCTCCGTGAAGACATGCGCCGCCACCGCGTGGGCCAGGCGCTCCGCCCCGGCAGACACGCCCGGGATGTCCGACGCGATGGCGCCGAGGCTCGCGAAGGCGGCGTGGTTGAAGGCGTGGATGCGGGACAGGCCGGGGCAGGCGCCGGGGGTGCGCTCGGTCAGCTCGAACCCGTCGCCGAGCCAGGGAAAGCGGCCGAGGCCGGGGCGCTGCAGCCCGGCAGGCGGCGTGTAGCGGTCGGCCCAGATGGCGATGGCGTCGGCGACGCCCTCCAGCTCCGGCGACCGCCGCAGGTCGATGTCGAACCCCGTGCCCAGGATCAGGAAGTCCGCCTGCGCGGCGGCGCCGTCCGGCAAGGAAAGGCGGACGCCATCCTCCGACCGCACGGCGCCGCGCAGCGCGGTGCCGAGATGGATGCGGAACCCGGCCTGGCGCACCGTGCGCAGCACCGTCTCGTGCGGCGGCGGAGCCTGCAGGTCGTGCAGGTAGGCGAGGATGCGCCATTTCTCCGCGGCCGGCAGGCCGGCCCAGCCCTCGAAGAAGCCGGGCGTCGCCGACCCGCGGCCCTTGTTGATCTGCGGCAGCTCCCGCCGGCGCACATACATATCGACCCGGCGCGCGCCATGCTCCAAAGCCGTGGCGGCGTTGTCCCAGGCGGACGGGCCGGCGCCGACCACCGCCACCGCGCGCCCGCGCAAGGCACTGAAGTCGATGGCCTCCGCCGTATGCGCCGCCCGGTCCGGCCACAAGCCGCGGTCCACCCAGTCCGGCACGGTGAAGCCCATGCCGGCCCGGCCGCTGGCGAGCACCACCCGGCGCGCATGCAGGGTCCGCTCGACGCCCGCTTCGGCGGCGCTCACGGCGACCAGCCCGGCGGAGGGCTGGATGCGCCCCACGGCGACCCCGCTCCGCAGCGGCAAGCGGAGCACGGTCCGCACCCAGGTCAGGTAGTCCTGCCACAGCGCGTTCGGGATTTTTCCCAACGCGTCCCAGGCCGCGGCGCCGAACCGGGCCTCGTGCCAGGCACGGTAGGTCAGCGACGGGATGCCGAGGGCGATCCCGGGCAGGTGCTTGGGGCTGCGCAGGGTTTCCATGCGGGCATAGGTGATCCAGGGGCCTTCCTGCCCCTCCGGCGCGCGGTCCAGCATGACGACGCGGAGGCCCTTCATCACCAGGGCGGCGGTCGCGGCGATGCCGTACATGCCGGCGCCGACCACGATGACATCGGCTGCCGCCGCCCCGTCCGGTCCGGTGGGGGCGTCGGTCCAGGCCGGGGGCGGCAGGCGCAGCAGGTCCAGGTCCCGCGCGACCCGCCGGTCATGCGCTACCGCGCCGATGGCGTCGGTCACGCCGCCAGCCCGCCCCCGATCCGGCGCCGGGCAAGGGGCGGCGGGGCAATGGTGTCCTTGGTCATGGCGGTCTCCGGGTCTGTGCAGGATGACATGAGGCGCGCGTTGTGCACCGCAACCTCGGGCCGCCGGATGCGTCGCAGGGCGGCGTGGTTCCCTTGGCAATGGCAAGCCGGCCCGAACGGGGGCGCTGAGCCGCCAACCAGCGAAAGCGACAGTTGCTGCGACGCAGCCCGCCTGACGTGGCGCAGTTCCACCGCCCGCACCGCGCTCGCCTGTTCGGCGAGCCAGGCTGCACGCTGGAGCCGGCTGGCGTCGCGCTTTCCGTCCATGCCCGGCGTCCCTACCGGCGCAATGGCGACCGACTTCATGCTTTTAAACCAATTCCTAACAAGAACCCGTGCATCCAAGTTATTGTGTCGCGAGTATGGAGACAAATACAAACGAAACTATCCAAGTCCTAAAAGACATACTTTTTTCCTTCTGCTATGCCTAATGAACAACCAGCCAGGGATTGTAGGCTACGGACCTAAGTAAGTTACAAGGAAATTTGTTTCCGCATTCTCATTGATCAAAAACATAGGGATTGCATTCTTGACAGATACATTGAAGCTGAACCTCTCCGAGGACGCATACCAGGGCGACGCGCAGTTCACCGTTACGGTCGATGGCGTGTCGCTCGGCGCGGCCCAAACCGTCACGGCGTCGCACGCGGCCGGCGCGCAGCAGCCCTTCACCTTCACCGGCAACTGGG
Source organism: uncultured Acetobacteraceae bacterium (assembly GCA_964247405.1). Lineage (GTDB taxonomy): Bacteria > Pseudomonadota > Alphaproteobacteria > Acetobacterales > Acetobacteraceae > CAHJXG01. The sequence continues at coordinate 420 of CAXTUQ010000608.1, read as the reverse complement.
GAGCCGGGCCGCACAAGGTCCTGGTCAAGTTCCTGAACGACGCCTGGGGCGGCACCGCGGCCACCGACCGCAACCTTTACCTGCTGTCGGCCGACTATGACGGCCAGGCCTACACGGGCATCAACGAGGGGATGTACTCGACCGGCGACACCGCCCCGGTCACGGTGCAGGCGCCGGCGACCACCGACACGCTGACGCTCGGCCTTTCGGAAGATGCGTACCAAGGCGACGCGCAGTTCACCGTCACGATCGACGGCGTGTCGCTCGGCGCGGCCCAGACGGTCACGGCGTCGCACGCGGCCGGCAAGGAGCAGCCCTTCACCTTCACCGGCAACTGGGGCGCCGGGCCGCACAAGGTCCTGGTCAAGTTCCTGAACGACGCCTACGGCGGCACCGCGGCCACCGACCGCAACCTTTATT
>CAXTUQ010000607.1:0-3791 GCA_964247405.1 uncultured Acetobacteraceae bacterium | reverse complement strand
ACCCTGCTGTATGCCGGGGTGTTCGGGCTGGGCTGCGTGCTGGCGGGCGCGGCGGGGGCGCTCGCCGCGCCGATCCGGACGCTGACGCCCGGGATGGGGCTGTCGATCCTGATCGAGAGCTTCATCGTCACGGTGATCGGCGGCATGGGGTCGATTGCCGGCGCCTTCATCGCGGCGGTGCTGGTCGGGCTCGTGCGGTCGTTCGGGTCGATCGGCTTCCCGCTGTTCGTGGACGGGGCGATGTTCGGGCTGATGGCGCTGGTGCTGGTGGTGCGGCCGAGCGGGCTGCTCGGCGCGCGGACGGGCTGAGGTGCGGCGCGACCTTGCTTTCGGCGCGCTGCTGCTGGCCGGGCTGCTCCTGGCGCCGGCGCTGTTCCCGCAGCCGGCGTTGCGGGATTTCCTGATCTACTTCATCGCCTACGGGCTGCTCGCGATGTCGCTGAACCTGCTTGTGGGGCTGACCGGGCTGGTTTCGTTCGGGCACGCGGCGTATTTCGCGTCCGGCGCCTACGTGTTCGGCCTCCTGATGCAGACGGGGCAGGTGCCGCTGCCGGCCGCGATGCTGGCCGGGGTGGGCGGCACGGCGCTGCTGGCGCTTGTCGTCGGCGCGATCTGCGTGCGGCTGACCGAGATCTACTTCTCGTTCATCACCCTTGCCTTCCAGATGTTCCTTTACAGCGTCATCCTGACTGCCGTCGGCGTCACGGGCGGGGACCAGGGGCTGCGCGGCGGCATCCCACGGCCGCCCTTCCTCGGCATCGACCTTGGGCGGGGGCCGGTGCTGTACGCGTTCTGCGCCATGGTGTTCGTGGCCTGCCTCTTTTTAATGCGGCAGGTATGGCAGTCGCCGTTCGGCTACACGCTCCGCCTCGTTCGCGACAACCCGGCGCGCGCCAACTTCATCGGCGTGGACGTCGCGCGCATGAAACTCGGCATCTTCGTGCTCGCGGGCGCGATGGCGAGCGTGGGCGGCATCCTGCTCGCCCTGTTCGTGTCCGGCGCCTACCCGGAGTTCGGCTTCTGGACGACGTCGGGCGAGGCGATCTTCATGATCATGCTGGGGGGCACGCAGTTGTTCGTGGGGCCGCTGGTGGGGGCGCTGCTGCTGCAGCTGCTGAACCACTACGTCACCATCTATACGGAGTACCACGGGCTGGTGCTGGGGTCGGTCATCCTGCTGATCGTGCTGGGGCTGCGGCGCGGGGTCGCCGATTTCGCCTACGCGCTGCTTCAGCGCCGGGCGCCCGCGCTGGCCGAGCCGGTGCCCGAACCGGTCAAGGACCGCGTGGCTTGATGCTGCAAGTCGAGCATTTGTCAAAATCGTTCGGCGGCGTGCAGGCGACGCGGGACGTGTCCATCGACTTTCCCGCCGGGTCGCTCACGGCGATCATCGGGCCGAACGGGGCGGGCAAGACGACGTTCTTCAACTTGATCTCGAGCCACCTGCGGCCGGACGCCGGGCGCGTGGTGTTCGACGGGACCGACATCGTGGGCCTGTCGAGCTTGCAGGTGGTGCGGCGCGGCATGGCGCGGGCGTTCCAGGTCGCGGCGCTGTTCCCGAGCCTGACCGTGCGGGAGTCGCTGTCGGCCGCGGTCATGTCGCAGCGGCGGCGGTCGTGGCGCGTGCTGACGCGCTTTCCGTTCCGCGACCTCCATGCCCGGGTGGACGAGCTGCTGGCGCTGCTGGGCCTCGCCGCCAAGGCGGCGGTGCCGTCCCGCCAGTTGTCCCACGGGGACCAGAAGCTGCTCGACATCGGGCTGGCGCTCGCGATGGACCCGAAGGTGCTGCTGCTGGACGAGCCGACGGCGGGGATGGGGCCGGACGAGCGGTGGCGCATGATCGGGCGGGTGCAGCACCTGTGGCAGGCGACGGGCATGACCGTGCTGTTCATCGAGCACGACATGGACATCGTGTTCAAGATCGCGCAACGGGTGCACGTGCTGAAATACGGGGCGGTGCTGGCCCAGGGCACGCCGGACGAGATCCGCCGCAACCCGGACGTGATCGACGCCTACCTCGGCACCGACCATCGGGCCGCTCCCCCCCATGAGCGCCCCATGAGCGCCCTATGAGCGCCGTGCTTGAGGTCGAGGGCGCCGACGTGTTCTACGGCGCGAGCCAAATCCTGTTCGGCCTGGACCTGCGCGTGGAGGCCGGGCAGACGATGGCGCTGCTGGGCCGCAACGGCGCGGGCAAGAGCACGACGTTCAAGGCGATCGCCGGCCTGGCGCCGCCCCGGCGCGGGCGCGTGGCGCTGGGGGGTGAAACGGTGTCGGGCCGCCCGCCCTACCGCATCGCGCGGGCCGGGATCGGCTACGTGCCGGAGGACCGGCAGGTGTTCCCCGGGCACACGGTGGACGACAACCTGCTGATCGGCGCCAAGCGCGGGCCACGGGGCGACGCACGCTGGACCCTGCGCACCATCTACGACGCGTTCCCGCTGCTGGCGGGCATGCGGGGGCGGATGGCGGGCCGGCTTTCGGGCGGCGAGCAGCAGATGCTGGCCATCGCGCGCACGCTGATGGGCAACCCCGACCTGCTGCTGCTGGACGAGCCGAGCGAGGGGCTGGCGCCGCTGGTCGTGCAGGCGATCGGGAGGTTGATCCGCACCTTGCGCGACACGGGGGTGAGCATCCTGCTCGCGGAGCAGAACATGCATTTCTGCCTCGGCATCGCCACGCACGCGACGATTGTGGATAAAGGCCAAGTGGTCTATCGCGCGACCATCGAGGAGCTGCGGGCCGACGACGCGGTCAAGCAGCGCTATCTCGCGGTCTAGACGGGCGGCGACAACGCGGGACGGGGCGCGTTGGACTGGAGATGGCGCGGCGCTTGCCGTCGCCGTCCCGGTCTCTGCTGCGGCAAACGGGGGGAACGCCATGGATGTGATCGGCGCGATGGACGACGCCATTTTGCCGCCGGGGATTGCCGCGCGGCTGGTGGAGAACGGCAACGGGCTGCGCATGCATGTGCTGGAATCGGGCTTCGAGGCGCCGGGGCGGCCCTGCCTCCTGCTGCTGCACGGCTTTCCGGAGCTGGCCTACAGCTGGCGCAAGGTGATGCCGGCATTGGCCGAGGCCGGCTATCACGTCGTCGCACCCGACCAGCGCGGCTATGGCCGCACCACCGGCTGGGACCCCGATTATGACGGCGACCTCCCCAGCTTTCGCACGCTCAACCTGGTGCGCGACGTGCTGGGGCTGCTGGACGCAATCGGGCACGCCCGGGTCGCGGCGGTGGTCGGGCATGATTTCGGCGCCTCGGTGGCGGCTTGGTGCGCGCTGCTGCGCCCCGACGTTTTCCCCGCCGTGGCGTTGATGAGCGCGCCGTTCGCCGGTCCGCCGGGGCGGCGCCGGGCGCCGCAGCCCGACATCCACGCGGCGCTGGCGGCGCTTCCCCGGCCGCGCAAGCATTACCAATGGTATTACTCGACCCGGGACGCCGATGCCGACATGCGCCGCGCGGCCCAGGGCCTGCACGGCTTCCTGCGCGGCTACTACCACCACAAAAGTGCCGACTGGCCCGGCAACCGGCCCTATCCGCTCGCCGGCTGGACGGCGGAGGAGCTGGCGAAGCTGCCGACCTACTACGTCATGGACCTGCACGCCGACATGGCCGCCACCGTGGCGGCCGAGATGCCGGACGCCGCCCAGGTCGCCGCCTGCCGCTGGCTGCCGGAAGCGGAACTGGCGGTCTATGCCGCGGAATACGCCCGCACCGGCTTCCAGGGCGGGCTGCAATGGTATCGCTGCCGCACCTCCGGCCGCTTCGACGCCGAGCTGGAGGTGTT
>CAXTUQ010000606.1:1952-3796 GCA_964247405.1 uncultured Acetobacteraceae bacterium | reverse complement strand
CGTGGTGTGTGAGGACGTGACGGGGCCTGCCGACCACGCGGGGGACCTGCGCCCGCCTGCGGGCGGGGCGCAGCCGGACCCGGATACCACGGCCTGGAACACGCTGCTGGTGGCCGCGCTCTACACCGGGGTGGCGGAGGCCGCGCGGAACTGGGTCGTGGGTTTCCTGCGCGCCCGGGCGCCCGCGAATCTCGGCGCGCCGCTCGCGACCTTGCCGCGGGTGCAGGAGGCAGTGGGCCGCATCGAGGCGCTGCTGCTGGCCAACCGCCGCCTGGTCGCCGGCGCCGCCGCCGAAGCCGACGCGGGCCGCCCGCCCCCGCCCGCGGAAAGCGGCCTGCTCAAGACAACCGCGGCCGAGAACGCCATCGAGGCGGTGCAAGGGGCGGTGCAGCTCGCCGGCAACCACGGCCTGTCCCGCGCCAACCCGCTGGAGCGGCATCTGCGCGACGTGCTGTGCGCCCGCGTCCACACGCCCCAGCCCGACGCCGCCTTCGTCGCGGCAGGCCGCGCCACGCTTGAGTCCGCCGAGCGCGCGGCGCTCGGCCCACAGGAGACCCCAGCATGAGCCTTGAGTTCATCGGCATGATCCAGCCGCGCGAGCAGTCGGAAACGCACCCGGCGCACGGCCCGGCCATCGACCCCGGCTACCTCGTGGCGTCCGCGCAGGCGCACGAGGCGCACGCGCACGAGGGCGGCGGCTTCGACCGGGTGCTGATCGGCTGGTACAGCAACGGGCCGGACGGGTTGCAGCTCGCGGCCTTTGCCGCCGCGCACACGAAGCGGGTCGGCTTCCTGGTGGCGCACCGCCCGGGGTTCCAGGCGCCCACCAACGCCGCCCGGGCGTTTGCGACGCTGGACCAGCTCAGCGGCGGGCGGGCGGCCATCCACGTCATCTCGGGCGGCGACGACCCCGACCAGGCGCGCGACGGCGACTGGCTGGGCAAGGACGAGCGCTACGCCCGCACGGACGAGTACGTGGACGTGCTGAAGCGGGTCTGGACGGCGGAGGCGCCGGTCGATCACGAGGGCGCGTATTACCGCATCCAGGGCGCCTCGGCCGCGGTGCAGACGGTGCAGCGCCCGCGCATCCCGGTCTATTTCGGCGGCGCGTCGGCGGCTGCGGTCCGCGTGGCCGGCAAGCACGCCGACGTGTATGCGCTGTGGGGCGAAACGCACGCGCAGGTCGCCGAGATCACCGGCCGGGTGCGGGCGGAGGCGGCTGCGCACGGGCGCGAGGTCCGCTTCAGCCTGTCGTTCCGCCCCATCCTGGGCGCTACGGAGGAGAAGGCCTGGGCGCGGGCGGAAGCCATCCTCGCCCGCACCCTGGCGGTGCGCGGGGAGGCGGCGCTGGGTCCGGGGCAAGGTGCCCCGGCCAACGCCGGGTCGCAGCGGCTGCTGGCGGCGGCGGCGCTGGGCGACCGGCCGGAAGGGCGGCTCTACACCGCCATCGCCCGCGCCACCGGGGCGCGCGGCAACACCACGGCGCTGGTCGGCACGCCGCGGCAGGTGGCGGAGGCGCTGCTCGACTACCACGCGCTGGGCGTCACCACCTTCCTCCTCCGCGGCTTCGACCCGCTGGAAGACGCGCTCGACTACGGCCGCACTCTGCTGCCGCTCACCCGGCGACTGCTCGCCGAACGGACCGGCCGCCAAGCCGCAGCGGAGTAGCATCCCATGACCACCCTTGCCGAGTACCTGACCCACAAGCGCGACGCCTTCCGCGCCCTGCGCCAGCGCGTGTTGTCCCCCGGCTACGGGCCGGTTGCCATCCATGCCCACGTGACGGCGGAAGGGCGCAGCGGCGTGCGCCGCATCCGCCTGCGCGACCGCCAAGTGCTGACGGC
>CAXTUQ010000606.1:0-1942 GCA_964247405.1 uncultured Acetobacteraceae bacterium | reverse complement strand
GACTTCGCGGGCTACGACCTCGGCCCCAACAGCCCGGAACTGGCGCTGGGCGCGCTCGGGAGCTGCCTGACCATAGCTACCTGATCCAGGCGGCGCAGGGCGTCGCGCTGGACAACCTGGAAGTGGAGGTGACGGGACAAATAGACTAGCGCGCGGGAGAGGCCGGGTATGAGGCCGTTCCGCGGGAGCCGCACGGCATCGCCTATGCGGTCCATCTCGACACGAGCGCATCCGACGAGGCCGTGGACGCGCTGCATGAGGCGGTCGAGCGGCTGTGCCCGGTGCTGAACCTGCTGCGCAACCCGCAAGCGGTCAGCGGGCCGGTGCGCCGGGCTGCCGCGTCGAACGCGGCCCGGGCCTTGTCGCCGGAAGGGGCGGCATGATGAACAGGAAAAGCTTGAGCCGCCACCATGCCCTGCGGGCAGCAGGCGCCGCTGCGCTGCTGCCGCTCGGCGCGATGGCGCCGCTGCGCCCGACCGATCCAGCGCGATCTCGGCAGTGAGGAACTCACGCTCGCCGATGCGGCGATCCAGGCATTGACCGCGCAGCACGCCGATCTCGATCTCCACCATGTTCAGCCAGCTGGCGTGCTTGGGCGTGGAATGAAATTCCAGGCGCTGCGGGATGCGGCGCGCCTCGGGCGCCGGGAACGTTTCATGCAGGGCGCCGGCGGCGTGGGTCGAAAGGTTGTCCAGAACCACGCGAATCAGCTCCGCTTCTGGATAATGCGTGCCGGCCAAACCTCGCCTGCATCCAAATCCCGCATGCACAGGGCGAAGTCTTGCGCGGTTCGCCGTTGCGTCACCGTCGTATGGCGCCACGGCCGGTGGGCGTCGAGGAACACGAACAGGTTGGCCGTGTCCGGCGAACCTCTTGGTTCGACGCCGTTGCGGCGATACTCGCAGTCGCAGCGCTCAGGCTGCCCCGGAGCGGGCGGGATCGGCTGGCGCACCTCGCCGATCAACTGGGTCGGGCTTTCGTCGAAGCACACGACCGGGCGCTTTGGATCGGCGTCCTCGGCGTAAAGGTCGAGCACGTCCTCCATGCGCGCGACGTAGCCGCCGTCCACCTGGGCCACGCACCACATGTCCCGGCGCCATGGCTTGAGATCGTCCTCGGCCAAACGACGCCGCACCGTCTCGCGCGACAGTCCTTCGTGTTTGGTCAGCCTGACCACCGCCCCAGCCAGCAGGTCCAGCGTCCAGCGCGTGCGTCCCTGCGGCGGGTTGGAGCAGGCAGTCGCGACCAGCAACGCCGTTTCCTTGCCGGACAGCTTGCGGACTGCCCCCGGCCGCGCTTCCTCGCTGAGCGCAAACTCCAGGCTGCCTTCCACGAAGCGCCGTTTGGTTCGGCATACCGTCGAGCCCGCGAAATGGCTTTGCCATTTGCGCGCACCAACCGAGACGCTGTTTGCGATCTCCTCGCCGGCGATGCCGGCGTTGGCCGCCAACAGGCTCTGCGCCCGCTTGAGTTTGCGCGCCGGGTGCTTGCCGCCGCCCAGCAGCGCCGCAAGCTGCGTGCGTTCCGCCTCGTTCAGGTCCACGCGGTAGCGCATGTTCATCGCCGGTCCCTTGCTGCCGAGGACAACGATGCGTCAGGATGCCGGCGATGCCCGACCGGATTTCACGCCAAAGCAGGGCCAGTGTCTCGCGTCTACCTACGCCTATACGCTGGTCAACGGCCGCCCGCCGGCCCAAGCCGACGTGCAACGCTTCTTCCAGGTCACGCCACCCGCCGTCCACCAGATGCTGCTCACGCTCGAATGGGCCGGGCTGATCTCACGCCAGCCCGGCGCGGCTCAAAACATCGCCGTCCAGGTAAACCGCGCCGACTTGCCCACGCTCAATCCCGGATATGCCCAAACAGTCAAAACCACTGTGCGGAGGTACTAGGTTCTGTTAGATCTTGATTGCTTGCCTTTGATTGTGGCTTTGAGCCAATC
>CAXTUQ010000605.1:0-3799 GCA_964247405.1 uncultured Acetobacteraceae bacterium | reverse complement strand
GGGGTGGACGAGGCCGGGCGCGGGCCGTTGGCCGGGCCGGTGGTCGCCGCCGCGGTCGTGTTCCCCGCCGGCGTGCCCGACTGGCTCAGCCCGCAGCTCGACGACTCCAAGAAGCTGACCCCGGCGGCCCGGCAGGCGGCGTTCGACGCGCTGCATGGCTGCGGCCCCGTCGAGATCGGCGTCGGCGCCGCGTCGGTGGAGGAGATCGCCCGGCTCAACATCCTGCGCGCGTCCCTGCTCGCCATGCGCCGCGCGGTGCTCCGGCTGCCAAGCCCGCCGGATCTTGCGCTGGTAGACGGCAACCAGGCGCCGGACCTGCCCTGCCCCGTGCAATGCTGCGTCGGTGGCGACGGGCTGTCCTTGTCCATCGCGGCGGCCTCCATCGTGGCTAAGGTGGTGCGCGACCGGGCGATGGCGCGGCTGGCGGCGCGCTACCCGGCCTATGGCTGGCTCTCCAACGCGGGGTACGGCACGGCGGCGCACCGGGCGGCGCTGCGCCGGGTCGGGCCGTGCCGGCACCACCGGGCAGCCTTCGGCCTCGTCAGGACCCTTCGGCAACACGGGCGCGCCCCAGGAGCGGACTCGGGCGCGGATTGACGCGGCTTCCGGCGCCTCGGCACGATGCGCCCCGAACAGCCGGTTGGAGCCAGTGGACATCGCCCGTGAACTGCCGTTGAATCAGGTGCTGCTCGGCGACTGCATCCCGCTGATGGGCATGCTGCCGACCGCCTCGGTCCACTGCGTCTTCGCCGACCCGCCCTACAACCTGCAGCTCCGCGGCGAGCTGCGCCGGCCCGACGACAGCCTGGTGGACGCGGTGGACGAGGAGTGGGACCGGTTCGGCGACTTCGCGGCCTATGACGCCTTCACCCGGGGCTGGCTGGGCGAGTGCCGGCGGCTGCTGCAGAAGGACGGCACGATCTGGGTGATCGGCTCCTACCACAACATCTTCCGCATCGGCGCCATCCTGCAGGACCTGGGCTTCTGGATCCTCAACGACGTGGTGTGGCGCAAGGCCAACCCGATGCCCAACTTCCGCGGGCGCCGCTTCACCAACGCGCATGAGACGCTGATCTGGGCGGCGCGCGGCCGGGACAGCCGCTACCGCTTCAACTACCAAGCCATGAAGGCGCTGAACGACGACTTGCAGATGCGCAGCGACTGGTTCCTGCCGCTGTGCACCGGGGCGGAGCGGCTGCGAAACCAGCATGGCCTCAAGCTGCACCCCACGCAGAAGCCCGAGTCCCTGCTGCACCGCGTGCTGCTTGCCAGCACCTCGCCCGGCGACATCGTGCTCGACCCGTTCCTCGGCACCGGCACCACCGCGGCAATGGCCAAGCGGCTGCATCGCAATTTCATCGGCATCGAGCGCCACCCCGCCTATGCGGAAGCGGCCATCGGCCGGGTGTGGCGGGAAAAGCCCGCGCCGATTGAGGGCATGACCGCCAGCCCGACCAAGCGGGAGGCGGTGCGGGTGCCGTTCGGCAGCCTGGTGGAGCGCGGCTTCATCGCCCCGGGCACCGCGCTGTTCGACAGGCAGCGCCGGGTCAGCGCCACCGTGACCGCGGACGGCACCCTGGTGTCTGGCACGGTGCGCGGGTCGATCCACCAAGTCGGCGCCGCGCTGCAGAACGTGCCGAGCTGCAACGGCTGGACCTTCTGGCACTTCGAGCGCGGGGGCGTCCTCCTGCCGCTGGACACGCTGCGGGCCGATTCTACGGTTTAGTGGGGCGCCCGGGTGGTAAAGGCCGCCGGGATACGGCAGGCCAAGGCTTCGGAAAACTCAGAAAGCCCGTTAAGGTGAATCAGGAGGCGGATGATGAGTGAAGATCCCTTGCTGGCGGCTTTGATCGGGCTGCGAGACCGGCTGGATGCTGTAGCCGACGAGTTCCACGAGGAACTGCGCAATGAGTTGACGAAGCTCCGTGTCGAGATGATGGGGCGCTTTGAGAGGGTCGAAAACCGCTTGACTGTGATCCAGGACGACATCGCCGTGAACATGGGCGGCATCTCGACAGTGTTCGACCGGTAAGTCGGCATCCACAGGGAGTTCGACGGTCTGAGCACGGAAAGCCAGGCGCTGCACCGGATGATCAAGCGTTTGCAAACCCGGGTCGATGAGCTCGAGCAAAAGAAGTAGGCGCTGCACTTGGTTGCAGGCGGCGTGTCGCATTCAGCTCGCAGCACAGCGCTTTTCAACAAGCGCATGACAAATTACCCGCCCGCCCCGGACAACGCAGGCGCCGTCACCCGCGCCGTTTCCAGCGCGGCGTGCGCGGCGGCCAGGCAGGCGTTCACCGCCTCCCGCAGCGATGTCACGTATTGGTCCGCCCCCACCATGGCGCGCAGCCGCTCGTCGCCCAGCAGCGCCGCGTCGGCGTGCCACAGCCCGACCAGGATCGGCGCACCCGGCAGCCGCTGGCGCAGCCGCCGCATCATGTAGCGCAGCGGCGACGGGCTGCCGCTCGCCTCGATGTAGGACACGCACACCATCGCCACCCCGGCCACGTCCAGCGACGCGATGCGCGCGCGCGACACCGCGTCCTGGCTGACCACCCGGGCGTGCAGGCCGTGCTTGCGCAGAAGTTGCACCAGCATGGTGCAGGCGGCCTCGTCCAGCGCGCCGCGCCCGGCCACGCACAGCACCGGCGCGGACCCGGCCCATTCGGGCGGCAGCTCCCGCGCCGTGTCGGCCGGCGCCGGCAGCACCGGCGGGCCTGCCGTCTGCGCAATCGGCGAGTTGGTAGGCTCGGACTTGGACTTCGCCACGTCGGCGTCGTCCTGGTCGGCCAGATCGACCACCACGCCGTCGATCGCGTCCTGGATGTTGCGGAGCTGATCCTCCGTCAGGACGCCGCGCAGCGCGTCGTTGGCCGCAAGCTGCAATCCTTTCAGCGCGACCTCGTCGTAATAGGACGACAGGGACCGGTCGCGCAGCAGCATTTCCGCCTGGTCGAGCGCCTCGTCCGCGTCGCCGGCGAGGATGCGCTGGTAGAAGCTCTCGGCGGGCGTCAAGGCCGGCTGGTCGCTCAGCAGCACGTCGATGAACTCCAGCCGGTCGATGTGGCGGCCCAGCACCACCAGGCAGAGCGTGAGCGGCGTGGACAGGATCAGCCCGACCGGACCCCAGATCCAGCCCCAGAAAATGGCCGAGATGACCACCGACACCGGTGACAGCCCCGTGCTGTGGCCATAGACCAGCGGCTCGACGATCTGGCCGGTCACCAGCTCGACCCCCAAGAACAGCGCCACCGTGGACAGCGCCATGGTCCAGCCCGGGTCCACCGCCGCCGCCATGGTGATCGGCAGCGCCGCCGACCCGATCGCGCCGACATAGGGCACGAAGCGCATCAGAGCCGCGATGATGCCCCACAGCACCGGACTCGGCACGCCGATGAGGAGCAGGCCCAGCCCGATCACCACCCCGAACGCGGCGTTGAGCGCAAGCTGGGTCAGGAAGTACTTGCTGAGCCGGGCGGCGGCGTCGTCCATCGCAGCGGTGGTGCGGTGCAGGTCGCCGGACCCGAACAGCCGGATCATCCGGTCGCGCAGGTCTTCCCGCTGCATCAGGATGAACACGGCCACCAGCAGCACGATGCCCATGGTGGCGAGCGGCGACAGGATCGGCGACAGCACGCGGGTCGCGATCTCAAGCGGAGTCGGGTCAGGCTGGTGCACCTCCACCGGCACGGGCTTCGGCGTGTCGGAGGGCGGGCTGGCCGGCGCGGGCGGAGCGGCGGGGGGCGCCATCTGCTGCCCCAGCGCGCCCGTCATCGCCGTGGTCCGGCCGATGGTATAG
>CAXTUQ010000604.1:0-3803 GCA_964247405.1 uncultured Acetobacteraceae bacterium | reverse complement strand
TCCAAAACCGCAGACCAAACCGGTCCGACCCCATCCAATCCCGTGTTCATGCCTTGCGGTCATGTGTCCGGCCTACGTTGCGCGGCCTTCATGACCGCTGGCCCTGATGCAATCCGCAGCCTGGCTCCCAATCAGTTTGTCGCGCTCATCGGCGCAAGACTCTAAACGGGTTCTGCCACGCCCCGGGTTCGACCGGTTTGCCATCACGCCACCATCGCCCTCGCTGCCCCGTCAGCCGCGGCGACCGCTGGCGGGGATCTCGTCAAACCTCATGCGGCTGCCGCTTGCGCCGCGTTCGGCGCGCGGTAGCTTTCTTCCCTAACCAGCAGCGCCCAGATGACGCGCGCCGTCTTGTTGGCCTGCGCCACCGAGGCCAGCTTGGCCGGGCGGCGCTCAAGCAGGCCCTTGATCCAGCCCGCCTCCGCCATGGGCTTGCTCCGGGCATAACGGATCACCGCGGTTGCGCCCAGCACCAGCAATCGGCGCAGAGTGCGGTCGCCCTGCTTGGAGATGCCGCCCTGTTGTTGCTTGGCCCCGCTGCTGTTCTGCTTGGGCACCAAGCCGATCCAGGCCGCGAACTGCCGGGCGGAATAGAACTGGGTGGGATCGGTGACAGTCGCCACGATCGCCGACGCCGTGATCGGCCCGACGCCGGGGATGGTGGCGAGCCGCCGGCTGGCTTCGTTGTCCTTGTGCCAGGCCAAGATCGCCGCCTCGACCTCTTTCACTCGGCTGCCCAGTGCTTCCAGCTCCGCAGCCAGCCCGCCGAGCGCCTGGCGGGCCAGGGCCGGCACACGGGCCGTGTCCTCGCCCATGAGCACGGCCACCAGGTCCGCCACGCGCGCGATGCGCTGGGGTGCGATGATGCCGAGTTCCGCCATATGGCCGCGCAAGTCAGCGCAAACTCTTGGTTTCGCTGCGTTCACCAGCATGGTCCGCTGCCGCACCAGCAGGTCGCGCGTCCGGTGCAGCATCAGCACGGCCTGCCGCTCGGCGATCTTGACCGGCACGAAGCGCATGGTCGGCCGGGTCACCGCCTCGTAGATCGCCTCGGCGTCGGCCGCGTCCGTCTTGCCACGCTTGACGTAGAGCTTCACGTAGGAGGCCGGCGTCAGCCGCACGTCATGGCCCAGCGCCCTGATCTCGCGCGCCCAGTAATGGGCCGTGCCGCACGCCTTGATGCCGACCAGGCACGGCGGCAACTTGCTGAAGAACGCCAGCACCTCGGAACGCTGCAGCTTGCGCCGCAGCACGGCCTTGCCCGCATTGTCCACGCCATGCGCCTGGAACACGCGCTTGGCGATGTCCAGGCCGATCGTGGCAATTTCCATGCTGGACGGCTCCTTCCAGCTCGTTGCACTCAACAGCCGCAAGCTTGGCACACAGATGCCGCTCAGGGGCCGTCCACTACATCAGTTAAGCAATTTTATTGCGCTGCTTTGGCGAGCCTGCGAAGCGTGACGCGGGCCATGGATGCATACAGAAGCATCTCGCCGGTCTTGATCAGACGCTCGTAGTCGCGGCTCATGCGCCGGTTGCGCCCGACCCAGGCGAATGTCCGCTCCACAACCCATCTCCTCTTGAGTACGTGGAAGCCGCGCGGGATCTCGGGCGGCTGCTGGCCTGGCGCCACCCACACGCCGCGCAGGCCCGTCCACCAATGCTTGCTGATCGTCAGCGTCCAGCCCAGCACCGCGGCGAGCCAGGCTTTCAGCCCCTGGTAGGCGCTGTCGGCCCAGACAAGGGCGACATGCGGGAACTCCATGTTCAGGCCCACGAGCAGCAACTCGGCGCCGCTGCGGCTTTCGCGAAGCGAAGCCGCCTCACTGCCGCCCACAGGATCGTGGATGTGCGTCGGGTGCACGCGGGCTTTGAGCAGGTTGCCTTGCGTGTCCACAAGGATATGTCGCTTGCGGCCGGACACCTTCTTGCCGCCGTCGTAGCCGCGCGGGCCGCCCGCCTCGGTCGTGCGCGCGGATTGGCTATCTATGTCCGGCACGCGCCTTCGCGTGACGATGGCCGCCGTGGGCTGGGCGTTGCGATCGCCCCCGGTTGGATAGTGTCCGTCAAGCTGGTGTAATTTCGGTGTAGGTTTGGGTGGCCTTGGATCATGCGGCTTGGGGTGTGATCCGGGCAGACGGGAGGGGTGTGGCCTCGCCGTCGATGGTGGGTGGGACCAGCCCGCTCATGCCGTCAACCTGCATGTAGCGGTGCTGGAGCTGCCACTCGTCGTTCTGTTCCAGCAGCACGGCGCCGATCAGCCGCAGGATCGCTTGCTCTGAAGGAAAGATGCCCACCACGTCGGCGCGGCGCTTGACCTCCTTGTTCAAGCGTTCCAGCGGGTTCGTGCTGTGCAGCTTGGCCCGGTGCTGCTCGGGGAAGCCCATGCAGGCCAGCACATCATGCTCGCTGTCGTCCATGAACAGGCCGAGCTCGGCGTTTCGCGCAGCGAAAGCGCCTGGGGCCAGCGCTCCCGCATTTGGTCCGCAGCCGCACGCCAAACCTGGTGCGCCTTGTCGGCGTCCTCCTGCCCGAACGCCTGGCGCAAGGACGCCGAAGCCATGCTCTGCTGGCCCTTGGGCACGTAGGCCAGGGCGTTTCTCATCCAATGAACCCGGCACCGTTGCCATGTGGCGCCCATCACGCGGCGGATCGCAGCTTTGAGGCCTTCGTGCGCGTCGTCGCGGAAACCCCCAGGGTTTGCCGCTGAGATCACGAGCTTCGTGCCGCGCAAACCGCGGCGAACCAGGCTTTTCAGGAACGTGCTCCAGAAGGTCTCCGCCTCGCTCGGACCGATATGCAGCCCCACGATCTGCCGCTTGCCCTCGCCGTCCACGGCCACGGCGATTATGGCGGCCACGCTGACGATCCGCCCGCCCTCGCGCTGCTTGAGGTCGGTGGCGTCCAGCCACAGGTAGGGCCAGTCACCCGACAGCGGCCGGTCCAGGAAGGCATTCACCCGGTCGTCGATGTCCTTGCAGAGCTTCGAGACGGTGCTCTTGCTGATGCCGCTCAGGCCCATGGCCTGCACCAGGTCGTCCACCTTGCGGGTGGACACGCCGCCGATCCCGGCGAAACCCGAAGGGTTTGCGCAGGCCTCCTGGATGACGGCCACCAGGGCCTTTTCCGTCGTTTTGCGCGGCTCCAGGAACGGCGGGAAGTAGCTGCCTTGCCGCAGCTTCGGGATGCGGAGTTGCAAGCTGCCTAGGCGTGTGTCCAGCGCCCGGTCGCGATAGCCGTTGCAATACGTCGTGCGCTTGCCGGACCGCTCGTGCCGTCCGGCGCCCAGCTCTCGCAACGCGAGAGCGTTGCTGACGCTGCGAGGGATCAGGCCGTCCACGTCCGTCTCCATCAAGAGTTGCACCACGGCCTCGGCCACGCTGCGCAGGAAGTCGTCACCTCCGGCCTTCTGCATCAGCTCAGCAAGTGGCAATCTGTCGTCGGTCATCGGGTCCTCTTTGGTTCGGGTTAGAGCCTCGCAACCCCACCCTAAACCGCCGGTCCGATGGCCACCCAACCCCTACACCATCCCTACACCGTCGCCGGTCCCGAATTTCTACCACATGCGCGGACGCTATCCCCAAAAGCTGTCATGGCATAGCCGCACGGGGCGCATCGCCTGCACCGCCGACAAAGCCACTGCAATGCGTTACATAACGGGTTCAGCCCCCAGCCTACAGCGCCCGCCACCGCCGGAGCCGCCCCGCGGCTCCGGCGGTTGGCGGGCGCAACGGGTTGGGGAAAATTTATACCAATTGCCACAACTGCTGACTTTGATGTGCTCCCTGGCGTGGCTGAGGTGT
>CAXTUQ010000603.1:0-3811 GCA_964247405.1 uncultured Acetobacteraceae bacterium | reverse complement strand
GCCCGGGTCCGGCCCGGCCAGCGCCGCCAGCACGGCGTCCGGCGCCTCGCCCCCGCGCAGCCGCGGCATGGCATGCACGGCATACATCGGGTTGACCAGCGCCTGCGTCGCCAGCGCCGCCACGCCCCCTTCCACATGGATGCACAAGCCGCCCACGGCGAAGAACCGCGAGGCGACGGCGGCGCCCAACGCGCCGGTGGCGCCGTCCCGCGCAAGGATCGACCAAGTCATGCCGGCACCCTCCCGCGCCCGGCGCGCGCTGGCAACCCTGGACTGTTTTGCTGCAATGCGGCACAACCCCCCGCATGAGCCTCCTGACCTGCACCGGCGTGACGTTGCGCATGGGGGGCCGCACCCTCCTGGACGGCGCTGACCTGGCCGTGGACCCCGGGCGCCGCATCGGCCTCGTGGGCCGCAATGGCGCGGGCAAGTCCACCTTGCTGAAAGCCATCGCCGGCGACATCGCCGTGGACGGCGGCGACATCCGCCTGTCGTCCCGCGCCCGCATGGCCCAGGTGAAGCAGCAAGCGCCCTCCGGCCCTGCCACCCTGCTCGACACCGTGCTGGAAGGCGACCCCGAGCGCCTGGCGCTCCTGGCCGAAGCGGAGCGCGCCGAGCGCGGCGAGCTGCCGCCGGACCAGGTGGCCGCGGTGTTTGAGCGCCTGCACACCATCGGTGCCGACGCCGCCCCGGCCCGTGCCGCCATCATCCTGGCCGGGCTGGGCTTCGATGCGGAGGCGCAGCTCCGCCCGTTGGATTCGTTCTCCGGCGGCTGGCGCATGAGGGTGGCGCTGGCCACCGTGCTGTTCTCCGCCCCCGACCTGCTGCTGCTGGACGAGCCGACCAACCACCTCGACCTTGAGGCGACGCTGTGGCTGGAGGGTTGGCTCGCCCGCTTCCCCGGCGCGGCCCTCGTGGTTTCCCACGACCAAGGCCTGCTCGACCGCTCGGTGCAGGCCATTGCCCACCTCGACGGGCGCAAGCTCAGCCTCACCCCCGGCGGCTACAGCGAGTTCGTCCGCATCCGCACCGAGCACGCCATGCAGCAGGCCCGCGCCGCCGAGCGCATCACGGCCCAGCGCGCCCACATGCAGGCCTTCGTGGACCGCTTCCGCGCCCAGGCCAGCAAGGCCCGGCAGGCGCAGTCCCGCCTGCGCGCGCTGGAGCGGATGCCGGCAATCGACGCCGTGATCGAGGCCGCGCCCACCCGGTTCAACTTCCCCGACCCGGCCAAGCTCGCGCCGCCGATCCTGGCGCTCGACGGCGTGAACGTCGGCTATGCCGGCGTCCCGGTGCTGGAGGGCTTGTCGATGAGCTTCGGCATGGAGGACCGCATCGCCCTGCTCGGCGCCAACGGCAACGGCAAGAGCACGTTCGCAAAGCTGCTGGCCGGGCGGCTGGAGCCGATGGCGGGGCGCCTGCGCCGGCCGGGCAAGCTGCGCGTCGGCTACTTCGCGCAGCACCAGGAGGCCGAGCTGGTGCCGGGCGACAGCCCGATCGACCACATGGCCCGCGCCCTGCCGCAGGCGGCGCCCACCCAGGTCCGGGCGCAGTTGGCCCGCTTCGGCCTCGACGCCGACCGCGCCAACACGCGGAGCGCCAGCCTGTCCGGCGGCGAGCGCGCCCGCCTGCTGCTGGCGCTCGCCACCCGCGACGCGCCGCAACTGCTGATCCTGGACGAGCCGACCAACCACCTCGACATCGACGCCTGCGACGCCCTGGTCCGCGCGCTTGGAGAATTCCCCGGCGCCGTGCTGCTGATCACCCACGACCCGCATCTGGTGGAACTGGTGGCCGACCAGCTTTGGCTGGTCGATGGCGGCACGGTGCGCCCGTATGACGGCGACATGGACGAGTACCGCGTGCTGCTGGCGAAGAAAGGGAAAGCGCCCAAGCTGGCCGGCGCCGCCAAGGGCGGCAGCAAGAAGGAGGAGCGCAAGGCGCGGGCGGCGGCCCGGGCGCAGGCGGCGGCGTAGGCTGACGGGTTTACTTTGTGCGTAAGGATCTCATGGTCAATATCCGTTGGCCACAGCCGACATCGGCAGGCGCACGCCGGGCACGGCGATGGAGCGGCCTACCATCCGCCCCTCAGCCGGGGCTGCTTCAGCCGGGGCTGCTGAGGTAAAGGTAAGGCAAGCCGCCCGAGGTGCCCGTGCTCATCTGCAGGTGTGCCACCTGATCGGCCGACAGCCCGGCGAAGGTCACGCTGCTCACGGGACCGCCTTGGGCGTTGGCGAGGCGCAGCGTGGCCCCCTGGGCACCCGCCGCGCCGTCCAATGCGTCCACCGTCTCGGTGCCGCTGCCGGGCGACCAGCCCCACACGGTCAGGGCGTCGCCGGCGCCGAAGTTCGCCAGCGTGTCCCAGACCTGGGCCGTGCCGCGCACGTCCAGGAAGAACGTGTCCTTGCCCGAACCGCCCGTGAGGATGGCGCTGCCCGTGCCGCCATCAAGCACGTTCTCGCCGCTGGTGGCGGCCAGCGCCTTGGTGCCGCCGCCGCCCTTCAGGAACACGTCCGGGATGCCCGCCGTCATCGCAACCGTGTCCGAACCGGCGTCCAAGTACTGCCACTGCAAGTAATCCGGGCCGCCGGACGCCGCATCCATGGCGTGGCTGCCCGACGCGCCCGTGGTCTGGTCGGCGAAGGCGACGGCGGCAGCCGGCTGGGCCGTGGTCGTGACCAGGATGTCGTTGGCGCCGCTCAAGCTCGCCTGGTAGGTGGCGCCCGGCACCTGCGGCCCGGCGAGCGTCACGCTCTTGATGACGGTTCCGTTGGATGAGACCTGCAACTGGGCGCCCTGGACCGCCGCCTGGAACGGTCCGGACGGATAAGGGGGAAGGCCGAGGAAGCCGAACGGGTATCGGTAATTGCGGAAATCCAGCACGTCGCCGGCGCGGAAGCCCTTGACCGTGGCCAACAGGCCATCGTCCAGCACCACCTTCGCTGCGCCGTCGTCCATTTGGACCAAGAGCGGAAAGTTCGGGTTGGAGGAAGAGGGGTATGCATCGGAAAAATCAAGCGTGCCGGAGGCGACGTGAATTGCGCTTGTTCCGCCGAAATCGCCCCTGAGCGCCAGATTGCCGCCCGGCCCGACGTTGACCGTAGCGCCGGTTGTCAGGGTGGTCAGGTTTGGCTGGAACGGCGAGATGCCGCTGCCGAGGTAGGCCGCCCCGGTCACGTCCACAGAAAGGTTCATGCCGAGCGTGAGGTCAAACCCGCCGATCCCAGCAGGTTGCGACGCATCGGAGGAGCCGACGAGCACGATGCCGCCGCCCAGCGTGCCTTGTCCCGGCAGAAGCCCGTTGAGGTAAACGCCAGAACTTGCCGCCTGAAGCTCCAGCACGGCTGTCGGCCCGGCAAGGCTGATGGAGTTCGCCTGCACGGTGCTGGAAGGGAGCGCAACAATCGCGCCCGCGCCGATCACCGCTTCGTCGGACGCGCCGGGTTCGCCTTGGGGCGACCAGTCGGCCGCGTTGTCCCAGGTCCCTGCCCCGCCGATCCATGTTTTCGTTGCCACTGAACGCCCCGCTCCAAGATCATTAATCTAGGCCAACACTCCTGAAACGGGAAACGAAATCAATCCTCATACAGCCATCTCACGGCAGCAGCGTCCGCTCCCCCGCCGCACGCAATTCCGGCGGCCAAGCCGTTCAGCGCAGGATCATCGCCCGGACGATCAACGGCGGCAGCATGGCGGCCCCGGCCTGGGCTGCCGCAACCGGAACCATGGCCAGCCCGGCCCGCAGCCACCCGCCGCCCCGCACCCCGAACACCGGCAGGCTGAGCGCCAGAAAAGGCAAGATCGGGAGAAG
>CAXTUQ010000602.1:0-3811 GCA_964247405.1 uncultured Acetobacteraceae bacterium | reverse complement strand
GCAGATCAAACCGGCCTCACGCCCGCAATGCGGCCATCAGCTCACGCTTACGGCCATGAAGCCGGCCGGCCCGTCGCAGTCCTCAGAAGGGCAGGCCCCGTTGCCGCCAGTGCAGATCGGATAGGTCCTGCCCGCCTCCGGTCCCAACTGGTTCTCGATGCGGACCTCATGGCGCCAAGGAATGTTCAGGTCATACTCGTAGGTGAACTGGGCGCCCTTGCGCAGCCGCAGCGCCGCCAGCGACACCTCCGGCGAGGACGCCGACAGCTCCCCAGAGCCGTAGCGGGCAGCACGCAGGCAGAACTGGTAAAGATGGATGCCTTCCTACCCCATCGCGACCTGGATGACACCGTGCAGCTCACGCAGCGTGCAGGTGCTCGGCAACGCCACGCGCCGCCATACCATCGGGCTGATCCCAAGCAGCCACACCTTGATCTGCACAATCCCGTCCGCGTCGGCGTCGGCCGCCGACGGGCCAGTTCCAACGACCGGTCTGGTCGGCTTCGGAGCTTGCGTCATCCACCCAGCTTAACGGTGATCGCCCCCTCCGACGCAAACACCCTAGACATCCTGATGCTCTCGGGCGCCAGGGCAAGATCCCGCACAAGCTGCTGACCGGCCAAGCGCGCACCCGCACTGGCTGACTCTGCTCGGCTTGGGCGAACTTCAGCCCCGGCGAGCCTGGTCCGGGAAGGCTGACCGCCTCCCGACAGGGCCCCGTTCCAGATGAGATCCGGCCTTCACAGGCTAACGCTTTCGCGCGCCCGTAAAAACCGGACTCAAGCATATTCCGAACCACGCCCTTTGTTCGGCATGGAAGCATCAATGCCTTCTACGGATACCTTACTTGGGTGCCCTGTCCTGACAACAGCATAAGCTTGTAGTGTTGCGGGTTACCATCACCCGCGAGAAGCAGTTTCACGACAACGCTGTCGCCCGGATTGAGGACGCCGTCTCGCAAGAAGAGGCGCAGGTAAGGATTGCCATTGCTCGTCGTCCCGCTGGCATTGAGCAGCTGTACATTCTTTGGAAGGCCCGATGCGACGACGAGAAGGTGCGTGTCGATCACCGCCGACCCAACATTCTTGATCCGGTAGGCACCTTGGTCGCCTAGCTGGGAAATCGCGCATTGTTCTGTCACATCCAGAAACTCTAGTCCTTCATCCCGACGAGCCAGCGGATCGTTGTCGTCAATCGCGAGGCCGCTGAGCATGAAACCGTCCTCTGCGCCCAAGTCGGCGAGATCCGGACGATACTTTGAATAAGTGAGATCGCGCTCGTTCGGCTGGAAGGAGTCGGTTGACGACTGTGGATCGTATTTCACCAAAGCCGGGTCGTACAAAGCGTTCTCAAGAAAGTCCGTGATTTCGTCAACCTGGCGCGCCGTCAGACCGAGGCCGCGAGGATAGCCCGGCCCGCGGGGCTGCGTGAAGCGGTCGGAGAGCGTCGGGGCGGCGCCGGCAGTGGGGTCCTGGGGAACACCGGCGTTGAAATACTGCACCACATCGCGAACACTGGTGAACGAGCCGTTATGGAAGAAGGTCCGGCCGTCCTTGAGTTGACGCATGGTCAGAGAGCGGAACTTGAACGCGTCCTGCGGGTTCTGAGTTATCTCCTGCCGCCCGTTGTCCTCGGCATGATAGGGGAAGCCGTCCTTGTCCAGCTTGTCCAAGCTAAGATGGCCTCTTGCCAACGCGTTCAGCGCTTGGACCGGCTGGTCGCCAATGCCGACATTGATGAAGTTCTCCTCGACGAACTGGCCCATGCCGGTGACGTCTGGATCGTTAGTCTGCTTGTTCAGCATCGGACCGCTGTGGCAGCTGACGCAACCAGCCCCGCCGGCTCCGCCGGCGGCTGGGGTGAAGAACAGGTATGCGCCGCGCTTCTGGCTGGCGGTGAGCGCGCCATCTTTTCCGGATAGGAAACGGTCGAACGGCGTGTTGCGGGTAACGACCGTGCGCAGGAAAGTCGCCGTGGCCCGGAACACGGTTTGGTCATTGATCAACTGATCCGGGTCGTGACTGGAGTCGGCCGACGCGGCCTCCTCCGGGAAAGCGTCCCGGAACAGCTTCACGAAGGCAGGGATTTTCTGAAGCTCCGCCGACTGGAAATTGAGCATGCGATGCGCATCGAGCAGCAGGAGCGTCAAGTCCTCCTGCGCCGGGTCAGCAAACGGGTTGAGTGAGCCCGGCGCGGACTGCAGCTCCCCGGCGAAGCCGCCCAACAGGAGACGGTTGTTGTACCCGGCACCGACCATGCCAGGGGACTCGCGTGCCACGCTGTCCAGCTCGTCAAGCCGGCCGGTCGCGAGCAGGGCGCTTGGAGCGGGGGTGTGGTAGAAGTTGGACGGGGTAGTGACGATGGTTCCGGCGTTCGCCCCTCCGTCGTATCGGTCGACGTCGCTCAGACTGGGAAGCGCATCGACCAGCGCGTCGCCGGGGAAGATGGGCGAGGAGCGCTGCTTCGTGAGGATTGATCGGGGCCGACGGCGAGGGAAGAAGTTGCCGTTCTCGTCGGTGTAGCCGCGGCCTTCCCCGCCGACGTTGAAGTTGAGCTGCTGACCGGCCTTGCCCGCCGCCTCTCCGATATGACAGCTGCCGCACGATCCGGTCTGTCGTATGGCGTTGGCGATGTCCTGAATGCTTGGGTCAGAGGCGTTCAGAGTTCCGCCGAAGGCCGTCCCCGCAGGCAGATCAACCGGCTGGCCCGTGTTCTTGTTGATGCGCACGGTCCGGACCGGGTCGTGGAAAAGCAACTTGCCGAGATAGCGTTTTGCCTCCGTCGTTGCGTAGCGCGGATTCACGGTGCCGTCCGGCTGACGCGGCAACGGAAGGTCCTCATTGCGCGCCGGGACCTGGAGTTTTTGCAGCCCACCGACCCGCGCCGCGATGTATGCGCGCAACGCAGCGGCATTGTCGTTGCTGGACTTGTCTGCGGCTTGGGCCGGCACCACGACGCATGCCAACGATAAGGTCGTGAGGCTTGCCCGCGCGAAGCGGAGCGTGGCAGCGCGGCCGCATCTCACATCGGCATCGGCCATGGTTCTGCCGCGTGGAGCATGACCAAACGAGGCGAATGGCGCCAAACTCATAACCAGATCCTCCCCAAGGAATGCGGTTTCGCGTGATAATCTGGAGCAGGTCTTCCTCCTCCAAGGCCCATTCCGGAACAAAGCAGCAACGAGCCCTTCCGACCTTCGCGCACAGGCCGTGCGGGCGCCAATGCCGATGTGTCATGGATTCCATTGCCGGCTCACCGCCGCCGGGGCACCGTCAACTTGTTGGGCTGAGGTTGCGATAGGGCGCGATGACGACGTGCCTGTAGTCACGCCGCAGCGGCGACGCCGGTGACCTCGGCCCAAACCTGGAAGGCTTGGGTCCGGGCGGCTTGATAGTGGGTGGCGGGCACTTGATCGCGGCGGAGGTGGAAAAGGTTGTTGACCCCGTCGTGGGCGGGACTGTCCAAAGGTTGGGGGACTACGCCGCCTCCGCCCAGTGCAGCCCTGAACCGGGAGCTGGCTCGAATAGCTGGCCGAAGCCGGATCCAAGTGCGCCATTGTAGACGGCACAGCGAACCTGCAGCAGCAAGTCGGCCCCGCGCCGGGACCAGCGCATCTGCTGCGACTTGGCCATGCGTTTGTTGACCAGGAAGTTGGCTGTGCCCTCGGTGAGCGACGTGCCGACCCGCAGGCCAGCGCGCCATCGCTCGGCGTAGTTGACGCGTCAGGCGCTTTGGGGGGTACGCCATAGAACGGGCCTCGACTTTGCCCATGTCACGGCATTGAGAGGTCAAGCACGGATCCAGAATGCTG
>CAXTUQ010000601.1:0-3812 GCA_964247405.1 uncultured Acetobacteraceae bacterium | reverse complement strand
CCCGCGTGGGACGCGGCCGGGCCTGCGTCCTCGACCTGCACGCGCTCGTGCCGGTGCTCCCCGGCGTGCTGCGTCTGGGTCCCGATCACCCGGAGGCGCTCGCCTGGCTGTGGGCGCACTGGGGCACCACGGCCGCACTGCGCCACGTCGCGGCTGAGCCCGTCCTGCCGCGGCGCGCAGCACCCGACGATCCCGTGACGCTCTGCTTCGCCTTCTGGTCGGCCGATTGGACGCCATGGCGGGCGTTGGCCGCCCGCTGGTCCGCGCTGCGCTTCGACGTCCGACCCACCTACGGCCTGCTTTGACCCAGGCCGTGCCCGACATCAGGACCAGGACCGCTTCCCTGACACCGCATCCCGACCCGCCATCACCCGCCTGGGACGCGCCACTGCGCCGTCCAGCGGCCCCGACGTCGCCCACCCTGGCCGTGAATGGGTTCGAAGGGCCGCTCGACTGGCTGCTCGCCATGGCGCGCGCCCGCAAGGTCGACCTGACCCGGCCGTCCATTTTGGCGCTGACGGCCGGTCAGGACCTGGCGCGGCGGCCCGCACGCGGGCCAGCTCAAAGTTCCCACCGCCGCCCAGGGCCTGGCTTGAGCGCGGCCTCGTGCGCCTGGAGCCGACACCCTGGCCGCCCCGGCTGTTCCTCACCGACGCGGGCTTGACCGCACTGCGGGCGATGATGGCCGATGGCCGCTTCGCCAACCCCAAGATCTTCGCGCACGTGCGCCGGGAACTCGGCATCGACCCGGACCCCAACAGGGGTCAAAACCTGGCCGCCGGGTTCTCCGAAATGCTGCACGCTGTCGACGGTTCGGGTGCAGCGGCATTCCCTCCCCTGCCCGAGTGGGATAGCAACCCGGTTCTCACGGGACGGAGCGCACCCATGGCTCGCAGATCCAAGACCGACACCCTTCCCATTCCAGGCCGGCGGGGCCGCAAGCCGGAAATCGTGGCTGCGTCGTCCCCCGCCATTGCGTCCTTGGCGAAGGACGACGATACGGCAGCCGCCGTCGCTGTCGTCGCATCTGCCGGGAGCAGCACGCCCGCACGCGGCCGACGGGGCCGCACGCCGGGGCCAAAGGCGAGCGCCGTGGAACCGGTCCTGCTGCTTGCTGCGGATACGGAGCGGGTGGCGGACAAGGCCAGCCCGCCTGCGGACGGGTTCGAGCCGACTGGGGACGAAGGCGACGCGTTCATGGCCGAGGTGGCCATCCTGGTCGGCAGCGAGCCCGGCGGCAACACGGATTTCGCGGAGTATGAGGATGCGGCGCTGCGGGCCGAGGGCGCCATGCCGGCTCTGCGACCTCTCGACACATCGACGCCTGCCGCGCCCGCTGCACAGCAGGACGGCCCGAACCAGGTCATGGCCAAGCTGCTGCTCGCAGCCCGCGCCGAGGGCGCCCAATCGCGATGGCCGCTTTGAGGACGCCGTATGCGCGTCAGAGTCGAACCGGAATTCAATAAGGGCCGATCCGAGTTATGCACCCGCACGTGGGCGGGGCCGGCTTCCACGGCCGAGTTGGTGGCATGTCGGCCAATTCTGCATCCAACCTGCGCCAGTGCGGAGGCACTCGCCGCTGGGACGCAGGACGCCTGCCTGAGCGATCCCAACGAGGCGGTCGTGCCTGGGCATCTGCTTCTGCTAGGGACATCATCGGCTCCGGCATACCTTCCCGCTTGCGCTGAGAATGCGGTGTCGTCCGTCCGTTTCAGCCCGTAGTAGACTTGCATGACAGGATTCGGGGCTGAGGCGCTATGTCGTTCGCCATCACCGCAATCGTTGTCGTCTGGGTGGTTCTGTTCGGGGCGGCCTACCTGGCCCGAATGGTGGGCGGCCTGAGCAAGGGGCGCTCGGCCGCTATCGTTGTGGGCAGCTATCTGGGTTTGAGCGCCCTTGCCTTCGCGTGGTTCGGCCTAAACCGGACTGGCCTGCTGAGCGTGACCGGCATGCTGCTGCCCTGCATCGCAGCGCTCGGAATGATCGTTTATCCAACAAGGAGGCTTTAGGAGCATCAAGCGACATCAGGAACCGGTCCTTCCGCGTGCTCGGTGCAGTTGGGCTGGGGCGCAAGGATGATCATATGGGAGGATACGTCACCCTGCCTTTCTCGTTGGCTGTGGACGCCGACGTAAGCCGTCCACCGGCGTTGCCAGATTGATGGTTGAGAGACCGCCGAAGGCATATGGCTGATCGAGTCCTCACGCGGTCGATGCGACGCCAACCACCTCATACCGCTTGCGCAGCAGGGCGAGGTCGCCATTGCCGCCGCGGTGCTGAACACAATGATCCAAACGGCAGAGCCCGTCTCCGTCCGGGTTGCCTAGACAGCGCCGGGAAGGGCCAGCTCAGCCTTCTGCCAGTCCCTGCAACAACGCCATTCCGAACCTCAGTCCCGCGATTTACCCACTTCAACCTTTAGGGCGTCAGCAACCCTTCACGCGGTCGGCCGAATACTTGGGTGAGCCGCTGACCTCCGGGCCATCGTAGCCGGCCAGCATCGCATCCTGCCCCTGGCCGAGCCACGGCATATCCATCGCCCCCAAGGCGGGCCAGACGCGTAGCGACCGCCTTTGGCAGCGCCGGCGGCGGCACCACGCGCCTCTGTCCGGGGGACGGCGCCGGATCGGGATGGGGTGCGGTGGCGGAGTGCGCGCGTGCTCATGGGATCTTCCTGACGCAGTATGGTCTTTCGCCCCTTGGCTTCACAAGCAAGAACCCGCGAGCCTCATACGCCGGGTGTCACGCTGCATTTAACCTTGAGACTGTGTTTTGAACCTTTCCAAGCGTTTGTGTGCTGCAGCTAATCTGAGACGCTGCACTCAATTGCGAGACTCAGCTCCCGATTGCTGTAGCTAACCTAAGACGCAAGACCTCCAACGTTGGCCCTACGCGTTTTGATGAAAGAATGAAGCCCGGCAGGGTCCAAAGGCAGCCAACTCTGGGAGCAGCTTTTTCTTGCGACGGCTGCGGCACCAAGGCTTGCATGATCGCAGACGGCCACTCCGGGCCGTGGCGTTCGCGCGGGGTAGGCGCATGAGGCGCCACTGGGGCGTGTCTGCGAACGGCGAACGTTCCGTGTCTGTGATCTCATGTTGGTGGGATGAGACGCGGCTGTTTGGCAGACGCACGATATCGCTGTCTGGAGCCGCTCTTGCCGCGGGCAAGACCCGGACGGGACGGCCGAACGAGGACCACCGGCACATCCTGAACGGCATGCTCCGCATTGACCGCACCGGGGGCGACCTGCCGGAACGGTATGGCCCGGTGGGCACGGCGTCGAGTCGGCTCTCACGCTGGCGTGCGGCGGGCGTAGCACCGCGTGTTGTCCGCGTTCCAGGCCGAAGCGGACGCGCATGGCGGGGGCTGACCGGGACCTGCACGTCGTGGACACGGCCGCTGTTCGCGCCCACCAGCACGCGGCCGGCGCGCGCCGGACCAGGGCTTGTGGGAGATGGAGAAGCCGTCGAGACACTGGACCGCAGCCAGGGCGGGTGCTCGACCAAGCTGCACCTGCGGGCCGAGGGGAGGTGGCGGCAAGCCGATTACGATTGTGCTGGCCGGGGCGAGCGGCACGAGCAGCCTCCCTTCTTCGTGTGGTCGCGCAGCGATGGGCCTTGCGGCCCATCATGGAAGATCCGTGCTCCCGTTGGGACCACCCGATGCCCAAACATGCAGACCGCTACTTGGTGATTGCGTGGATCAGCAGCGTTGACAGGTTCGTCGTGGTTGCACCTCCGATCAACGAAATAGCCTAGGCTCTTATTGGGTTCCGGGGTGGTGAGACTGGGATCGGGAGGTTGCGCCGCGGG
>CAXTUQ010000600.1:0-3812 GCA_964247405.1 uncultured Acetobacteraceae bacterium | reverse complement strand
CCGCCACCAGCCGCAAGCGCTTTTTCGATTCTGGTCAGCCTGAGAACGCTCTAAGAATGCCTACTTAGGCATTGGCAGCTACGGCGATCCGCTAGGCTGTAGCTTGCCGAGGCTGGCTTGGTTCGTCAGCTCGTAGGCATCGGCCAGCAGCGTGAGCCGGGCGGTGTTCGGCAGCTTGCGGAATGCCTCAAGCAGCAGGAACTCCTCATTGGAGGGGGCGGGAGCGCTGTCACCACCTTCCAGCAACATGCCGATCGGCACGTTCAGCGTCTGCGCCAGCCGGATCAGCCGGGAGGTCTCCGGGAAGCAGGTGCCCCAAATCCAGGCGTGCACGGCGACGCGCGAAACTTGCATCGTCCGTGCCAGGCCAGCCTGCGTCAGCTTCCGCTCCGCCATGATGCGGCTCAGGTTATGGCGGAACCTGTTGCGGGACGGGTCCGACTGCGGCTCGGCCTCGTCGGGCCAGCCATTGAGCACCATCGGCTGCGGCGCATCTGTCATCGCCGGCCCGCCGCCTGCGACCCGAGGGGCGTCGGCAGGCTTGGCCCGTTTGGTTTGGCTAGGCATCCCACGAAACTCCCTCCGTCCGCCTCACGCTCCTGTGACACCATATACCATCATTGCACTATCGGTATATAGGATATTCTATTCATAGGTTTGTGACCGGTCGTGCGGCAGCGGCGGACAGCTCCGTCACCTGGGCAGACTGAAGCCTGGTTGGGCTTAAGCGTGGGCCGGAGTCATCTTGGCTGGGCCGGACCGAGCGTGCCGTCGAAGGCCGCCGCCCAGGCCCGGAACATCGCGTCTTGGTTGAAGTCCTGTTCCGCCTTGGCGCGATTGGCCGCACCCAGCGTCTGACGCAGCCCGGCCTGCTCCAGCAGCGTCCGCAGCCCCGTTGCCAGCGCCGCGTCGTCCAGCGCGGTGACATAGGGCGCATTGGCCGTTGACAGCACCGATCGGGTGTCGCCCACGTCGGTCGCCGCCACCGGCAACCCGGCCGCCATCGCTTCCAGCAGCGACAAGGGCATCTGCTCGGTGTCGGACGACATGGCGAACACGTCCAACTGCTTGAACAGTTGTGCAGGATCAGCGACGTGCCCGGCGAAGCGGACGCGGGCGGCGATTCCAAGCTCCTGCGCCAAGCCCTCCAACGCCGGGCGTTCCGGGCCGTCGCCGGCGATGACCAGGGCGGCCGGCCCCTCCGGCGCGGCCAGGGCGAAGGCGCGCAGCAGCCGCGTGATGTTCTTCTCCGGCCGCAGCGCCGCGACTGTGCCGACCACTGGGCCGACCACTGGGCCGACAACGGAGCCGGGCCGCTCGCCCGGCTGCGGCGGCCGGGCGAATCGCGCAAGATCAATGCCGTTCGGCACGTAGCGCAGGCGCCGCGGGTCCAGGCGCCAGATGCCGGTCGCGATCTCCCACAGCGTGCGGGACGGCAGCACGACGGTGCGCCGACGCAGGACGAGACGCCGCAGCCGCGCCCGACGCTGCAGCCGGCCGCCCCGGTCATCCGGCCCGAACCCGTCCTCGATGTGCACCTGGCGCACAGCCGGGGCGAGATTGGCGACGGACCACTCGATGCTGCCCCAGTTGCTCGTCACCAGCAGGTCCGGCCGCAGCCGCCGCAGCACCCGCCGGAAGCGCAGGACGTTGCCCAGCGTGTCGCCCTTGCGCACCACAACCGACGGGAACGCGATGTCGAGCGCGGGGTCCAGGCGTTCCCGGCACGACAGGTCGCCGTCCATGGCGATGACCGCGTGGCGCCACCGCCGGCCGAAGTGGTTGACGATGGCGGCGAACCGCACCTGCACCCCGCCCACCGCGAAAGTGGGGAACACATGCAGGATCAGCGGCGGGCTGGTTGTTCGCGGCATCATGGCCTTTGCGCGGTGCGCTGCGGCGTATCGTTGCCGGATGGAAGTTGCAAGAGTGGCGTCGCTGCAACCCGCTTTCGGGAACATCGGGCCGCTCGGGCAAACCCAGTGAATGCCGCTTGGGACTGGTTGCACCGTCAGGTAGAATGCTGCCGAAAACACGGCTCAGGGAGTGCGTCCGGCTCGTTTCGCCTGCAATCGGCCCTGTGCCGCCCTCTGTCGCGTGGAATCCTTGACGATGCCTGGCGCCCAAGCTGTGCCGAATGCAAAGGTCCGGAACAGCTTACGGCGCATGGTCCAGCACTCCGCGCTGTATGCGTTCGGCAACATCGCCGGCCGGGTCGTCGCGTTCCTGGCAATCCCGTTCTACTCGCGGTTCCTGTCGCCGGCGCAGTACGGCCTCATCGAGCTGATCGAGCTGAGCACCCAGACGGTCGCGATCGCCTTCGGCCTCCAAGCGGTCGGCACCGCGCTGACCCGGCTGTATCACGACCAGGTCTCGCCGGAGGCCGAGCGCAGCGTGGTCTCGACCGCGCTCATCGGCACCGCGATGCTGAGCGGGGGCGTGACGGTGGCAAGCGTCGCCTGCTCCGGGGCGATCAGCCGCGCGGTGTTCGGTACCGATGCATGGGCCACGCTGCTGCAAGCGGCCTTCCTCGCCATGTTCTTCGCCAGCACGGTCGAGGTCGTGCTGGTTTATGAGCGCATGCGGGGCCATGCGCGGTTCTACCTCGCTTATTCCCTCATTACGTTGGGCTTGAATCTTGGGCTGAACATCCTGTTCATCGGCGGGTTTGGCGCGGGTGTGTGGGGCTTCGTGTCCAGCAAGCTCATCACCAGCATCGGCGGCGCCGGCGTCCTGGCCTGGCGGCTGCGGCGGGACGTGGGCTGGCATTGGCAGGGCGCCTATGTGCCGGAGTTCATCCGGTTCGGCGCGCCGCTGATCCTGTCGGGCCTGTCGTATTTCGCCATCCACTTCTCCGACCGCTTCTTCCTATCCTCGGCCGTGTCGCTGGCCGAGCTTGGGCGCTACGCGCTGGCCTACCGCTTCGCCCTGATGGTGAATGGCCTGGTCGGCGACAGCTTCGCAAAGAGCTGGACCGTGTCGCTTTACCGCCATACCGGCGACCCTGGATGGCGGGAGCAGTTCGCCCGGGTCGCCGCATACTTCACCTTTGCCGTCGCCACGGCCGGGTTCGCCATCGCGGTGTTTGGTCCCGAGCTGCTGCGCGTCATGGTGCCGGAGAGCTTCTTCCCCCCGGCGCTGCTGCTGCCGGTCCTGGTGCTGGCCTATGTCGTGCGGGACGTCGCGGACTTCTTCCGCAGCCTGTTGCTGATCAACAAGCGGTCCGTCTGGGTCGGCAAGATCGCGCTGGCCGCGGCCGTGCTGAACCTGCTGTCCAACATGCTGCTGATCCCGGCCTACGGCACCTATGGCGCGGCCTGGGCGACCTTGCTGACCTGGGCCGCCTACCTTGTCGTCTGCTGGATCGCTGCGGACCGGGAGCACCGCTTGCCCGTCCGCATCGCCGCCTATGCTCGCCTGCTGGGGCTGATGATCGCCGCATACGCCGCCGCGGCCACGATCCGCGCCGACGGCTTCGCGCTGCAAGCGGCGCTCGACGGCGCTTGGGTCGCCCTGTTCGCCGCCGCCGCCGCCGCGGTGTTCCTTTCCGCGCCTGAACGGCAGGCCATCCTGCGCCAGGCGGCCGGCATCGTGGCGGGCATGCTGGTGCCGGCGGCGCCGGCGGCGTCGGGTCCGGGGGCAGGCGACCGCCACGTCTTGATGCTCGCCTATTATTTCCCGCCGCAGAACGCCATCGGCGCAGCCCGGCCCTACCGGTTCGTCCGCTACCTGCGCCGGCTCGGCACGCCGGTTTCGGTGGTCTGCTCCCCGCTCCCCAAGCCCGGCTCCAGGTACGAGGAACGTCCCTCCAC
>CAXTUQ010000599.1:0-3828 GCA_964247405.1 uncultured Acetobacteraceae bacterium | reverse complement strand
AGCCCGCACGGCGCTGGCCGGGCGCACCCGGGCCGCCGGACCGCCGCGCCAGTTCGCCGCCGCGCCCGCTCCGCAACGCCCGTCGGCGTTCAGCCTGACATCGCCGGCCAACGCGGCGCCGATCGTCATCCGCCACGGAGGCCCAACAGCCGGCAACTGGGCCGTGCAGGTCGGCGCGTTCGAGACCGCCCATATGGCATCGGCTGCGACCACCGCGGCGCGCGACACGGCGCGCGACGTGCTGGGCGGCGCCCGCCCGGCGGTGTCGAGCGTCCGCCAGCCCCGGGGCACCCTGTACCGCGCCCGCCTTGTGGGCCTGTCCCGCGACGCCGCCGCTCATGCGTGCGAGCGGCTGGTCCGCATCCGTACCAACTGCATGATCGTGTCGCCCGACGCCCAATCCTGACGCCGGGCGCGGCCAGAGCGTCAGGGGATCTTGGTGGTCCCCGCCAGCACCGGGGAGCGCAGCCGCGACGCCTTCTCCACGACGCCGCTGACGCCTTCGCGGCGCACCAGTTCGGACCAGACATCCGCGGGTTCGATGCCCGCCGCGACCCACATGACCAGAAGGTGGTACAGCACGTCGGCGCTTTCGGAGATCAGCGCCGGGTTGTTGCCCGTCACGGCTTCAATCAGGCACTCGACCGCTTCCTCGCCGAACTTCTGCGCGACCTTGGTTGTGCCGCGGCTGAGCAGGCGGGCGGAGTGGCTATGCGCCGGGTCAGCCGACCGCCGGTCCATGACCACGGCCCAAAGCCGGTCCAGCACCTCGCCCGAGAGGGCGGCTGGAACGTTGGGGCGCGCGGCCAGGTTCTTCTTCGGCACGGCCTTCTTGATCGCGATCTTCTTCGCCGCAGCCGGCTTCTTGACCGCAGCCTTCTTGACGGTCTTCGCCACCTTCAAGCCGCCATGACCACGGGCGGGCGCACAGGCAGGCCCGCGGCGTCCAGCGCGGCCTTGACCTCCGGCACGGTGAAGGTGCCGAAATGGAACACGGAAGCCGCGAGCAGCCCCGTCGCGCCGGCCTTCGCGCCGTCCACGAAATGCTGCAGGCTGCCGACCCCGCCCGACGCGACCACCGGCACGCGCACTGCGCCGCACACCGCCCGCAGCAGGTCGAGGTCGAAGCCGCGCCCGGTGCCGTCGCGGTCCATGCTGGTCAACAAGATCTCCCCGGCGCCCAACGCGGCGACCTGTTGGCACCATTCGACGGCGTCGCGCCCGGTGGCGGTCCGCCCGCCATGGGTGAACACCTCCCATCGTCCGGGGCCGCTGGCCCGGGCATCGACGGCGACCACGACGCATTGGCTGCCGAACCGGATCGCCGCGTCGCGCACCAGCTCCGGCCGGGCGACCGCTGCCGAGTTCATGCTGCACTTGTCCGCCCCGGCCAGCAGCAACCGCCGCATGTCCTCAGGCGACCGCACGCCGCCACCCACGGTGAGGGGCAGGAAGACCTTGGCAGCCGTGCGCGACACCACGTCGAGGATGGTGTCGCGGTTCTCGTGGCTTGCCGTGATGTCGAGGAACGTCAGCTCGTCCGCGCCCGCGGCGTCATACACGGCGGCCTGCTCCACCGGGTCGCCCGCGTCGCGCAGCGCCACGAAGTTGACGCCTTTCACGACTCGACCGTCCTTGACGTCCAGGCAGGGGATTACGCGGAGCTTGAGCATGCGCCTTTCGATTCCATCAATCAGCTTGGCGCGGATTTAGGCCGAGACTTCCGCACCTCACCCAATCAAAATCAGTAACGGTCGTTTCAATGCAGGAAGGGTGCGCCTACCCCGCAAGCAGCGCAAGGGCCGCATCGAGTTCGACCTGGCCATCATAGAGGGCACGCCCGACAATGACCCCATCGACGCCTGCGGGCGCCCGGGACCGCAACGCCTGCAAATGGGCAAGCGATCCGACGCCGCCGCTGGCGATCACCGGGGTGTGCAGCCGGGTTGCCAAGTCAAATGTCTGTTCGAGGTTCAGCCCGGCCAGCATCCCGTCCCGCCCGATGTCGGTGTAACTCACGGCAGCCGCCCCCGCGTCCTCGAAGCGCAACGCGAGGTCGAGGGCGGACACCGCCGACGTTTCGGCCCAGCCCTCGGTCGCCACCAGGCCGTCCCGGGCGTCGATGCCGACCGCGACCTGGCCGGGAAAGGCGCGGCAGGCCTCATGCACCAGCTCCGGCGTTTTCACCGCGGCGCTGCCGAGGATGACCCGGCGCACCCCGGCCTGCAGCCAGCGCTCCACCCCGGCCATGTCGCGGATGCCGCCGCCGAGCTGCACCGGCACCCGCGCCACGGCCAGGATCGCGGCGACCGCCGCCGTGTTGACGGAATGCCCGGCGAATGCGCCGTTCAGGTCCACGACGTGCAGCCATTGGCAGCCGCCGTCCTGCCACGCCTGCGCCTGCGCGCCGGGGTCGCTCGAATACACCGTGGCGTCGTCCATGGCGCCGCGCCGCAGCCGGACGCAGGTGCCGTCCTTGAGGTCGATCGCCGGGTAAAGCGTCAGGCTCACGCCTTCGAGTCCCGCTGCAGCAGCTTCATGTAGTAGATGCCGCGGATGTTGCGCCCGCCGACCCGGGCGTAGCACGGATGCTCGCCCCAGCGATGGTAACCGAGCGTCTCGTACAGATGAATCGCGGCCTCTTGCGTTTCCCGCACATCGAGGTTCAGCACCTGGTAGCCGAGCGCCCGCGCGCCGTCCTCGATGCGCCGGGTCATCAGGCGGGCGAGGCCGTAGCCGCGGGCGTACGGGGCGATAAAGGAGTGCATCAGCGTCGCCGCGAACGCCTGCGCCTCGTTGTTGCGCGGCGGGCGGACCAACTGGGCGCTGCCGACGATGACGCCGTCCAGCCGTCCGATGAACAGCTCGCGCTCCGGCACCAGCAGCACGCCGCGGAAGTAGCTCTGCAACGCCAGGCGCCCCGGCGACTTCACCCAGCCGAAGCCGCCACCCTCCAGGATCGCGGCGTCGGCGGCCTCGCACAGCGCCTGCATATCGTCGTCGGCCAGCTCGGCGGCCCGCTCCACCAGCAGCTCGGGAGCCGCGGTGCCGCCCGCTTCGTTCAGGCGGGCCATTCCGTCAAGGTATCCCATTCCGTCCAGGCTCCCCACCTTTCGGTTCCCCATGCCCTGGTTCCCAACGCAAGAAGTTGGCCAGGATGCGCAGGCCAACCCCCTGGCTCTTCTCGACGTGGAACTGCGTGCCGGCCCGGTTGCCGCGGGCAACCATGGCAGGCACCGGACCGCCGTAGTCCGTGGTGGCCAGCAGGTCGCCTTGGGCACCGCCGCGCAGCGCGTAGCTGTGCACGAAATAGGCATGGTCCCCGGGCCGCAGCCCGTCCAGCAGCGGATGCGCGCCCGGGACGAAATGGAGCGCGTTCCACCCCATCTGCGGCAGCCGCAGCCCCGGCGGGTCCATCGGCGCGATCTCGCCGCCGATCCAGCCGAAGCCCTTTGTCACCGCGTACTCCAGCCCGCGCTCCGCCATCAACTGCATGCCGACGCAGATGCCGAGGAACGGGCGCCCGGCCTCCGCGCTGCGCTCCACCGCCTCGCGCAGCCCCGGCACCGCCGCCAGCCCGGCGGCGCAGTCGGCGAACGCGCCCTGGCCCGGCAGCACCACGCGGTCGGCCGCCGACACCCGGCCGGGATCGCCGGTGACTTCGACCTGCGCATCCAGCCCGGCCCGCTCCGCCGCCGTCGCCAAGGCGCGGCTTGCGGAGGCAAGATTGCCGCTGCCGCAGTCCACGACGGCGCCGCGCATCATCCAAGCGGCCCGATCAGGGAAGCGATCAAGTCGGCGCGGGCGTGCGGCAGCCGGGCCCACGCG
>CAXTUQ010000598.1:0-3833 GCA_964247405.1 uncultured Acetobacteraceae bacterium | reverse complement strand
CCAGGACGACCAGCACGCGGCGCGGCGCACCGTCGCCGACGCGCAGGCCGAGGCCCGGTCGTCCCGCACCCGCTGCGGGCAGATCGAGGCGGATCTCCAACAGCGCCGGCCCACGCGCGGCGACCTGTTCAGCATGGAGGTGAACGGCAAGCGCACAACCGAGCGCCGGGTAGCTGGCGGCTCGTTGCTGACGCGCATTCGGCTGCTGGCGCAAGAGCGCGCTGTCGGCAAATGGACGCTGGCGCGAATCGGCGGCTTCACCGTGAAAGCCGAGGGCCGGGGCTGGGGCGCTGTGGCCGGCTACACGCTCGGCGTGTGGCTCGACCGCACGGGCTTCGAGCAGCAGGTGGAGATCGGGGACGAGCTGACCCCCATGGGTCTGATCACGCGCCTCGAATACCTGCTGGACCGCATGGAGGTGGACCTGGCCGGGCACCGGCGTCGCATCGCCGAGGCCGAGGCGCGCGCGGCCGCCTACAGCCAGCGGCTCGGGGAAGCGTTCGCCTTCGGGGCGGAGCTGGACGCCAAGCAGGCCGAGCTGGACGCGATCGAGGCCGACCTCGGCGCAAACACCGCGCGTTCCGCCAACGCCACGCCGCGGGACGGCGCGGGGACGAGCCTTCCGGACGCAGCGTAGCCGCCGTCCGACCTGACCCGTCCCTTCCTGGTTGCCATGGCCATGATGGGCAGGGAAGCCGGGAAAGGCGGGGAGTATGGCGGGGAACCAGGATGAGCGACGCCGGGGAACGGAGCGCTCCCGCATGCCCGGGCCACGCCGCAAGGGCAAGGGCCTGACGGCCCGCGCGTCCGGTGCCCGGCCGCGCGCCCTTGCCCCGCAACCCGGGATGCGGGCTGCGAAAAGGGTTGGGCCGGAACGAAACGGCCGACGAGCGAAAGCACGAATGGATGCAATCCGGCATGCGGGAGCCGTCACCAGGCGGACCAGGCCCGCCCCGCCGATCCCGCGCCACCATTCCCGCCACACCATCAACGCCAAGGAGCTTCACCATGCCGTTCGAGGCCGTGACCACCCACGACGTTTCGCGCGCCCGCTTCCTCTTGGAGCAGGTCGCCCACACGCTGCTTGAACAGGACCCGCAGCTGCGGGACGACGACGCCCTGTTCCTGGACATGCTGGACGGCGAGGGCGGCGACGCGCTCGACCTGCTGCGCGCGGGGCTGCGCGCCAGCCTGGACGCGACGGCGCAGGCCCGCGCCTGCAAGGAGCGCATGGGCCAGCTCGCCGAGCGGCAGCGCCGCCACGAAGCCCGGGCGGAGGCGCTGCAGGCCGCGGTGCACGGGGCCATGCGCGACCTGGGCATCCCCCGCCTGCGCGACGCCGAGTTCACCGCCGCGCGCCGCGAAGGCAGCGAGCGCGCCGAGGTGTCCGACATCGACCTGCTGCCAGAGCGCTACGTGCGGCTCAAGCGGGAGCCGGACAAGGCGCCGCTCTTGGCCGCGCTGAAGGCCGGCGAGGCCGTCCCCGGCGCCGTGCTGGCCCGGGGCGAGGAAACCCTGACCGTGAGGACGAAGTAGATGGACACGCTTGTTGCTTCCAACCTGCCGGCCGGCAGCTCCAACATGGACCTGCGCGCCTACTGCGACCACGCGAGCAAGATGCGCGAAAGCAGCGACATCGCCCAGATCGCGGCCGCGCTCGTGCGCGCACAGGCGGCGCTGGCCAACCCGCCCCGCAACCGCTCGGTGCAGGTCCGCACTAAGGCCGGAAGCATTTACACCTTCCGCTACGCCACGCTAGACAAGATCAGGGAAACCATCCGGGAGCCGCTGGGCGGCAACGGGCTGTGCGTGCTGCAGCCCATCGTCTCGACCCAAAGGGGACCGGTGCTGGTGACGCGCCTGCTGCACGAGAGCGGGCAGTGGATGGAATGCGAGATTCCGCTGCCGACGCTGGGCGACAGCCTGCAGGACTTCGGCTCCGCCATCACCTACGTCCGCCGCTACGCGGTCAGCGCCATGCTGAACATCACCGCCGACGAGGACGACGACGGCAATACGGCCGAGGGCAACCACGTCGCCGACGCGCCTCATCGCGACAACGGCCGGCGCGGTCCCGTTCGCCCCGTCCCGGATAACGGCCGGGCGGGAACCAAAGCCGGGGCGGGTGGGCAGGAGCCTGCCCCGCGGCAAGGCCGGGCTGCGTCTGGAAACGAGGACCCCAACAGCACGGCCGGCGCACCGATCAACCGCGCACAGCGAAATGGCGAGGGGGCGCCGTCTCCGGCCTCGCCTCGCCAGCCCGACGACGCCGCGGCGGCGCGGACAGCCAAGCCGCGGCAAGCCTCCGACACGCCGCGGCGGTCCAAGGACGAGGCTGCGCCGCCGTCGGCGTGGGGCATCCTGCGCCCGGGCAAGGCGGCCATCACCGCGCCGGACGGGACGGCGTGGCTGAAATGGTGGACAGGCATCGCGGGCAAGGCCGCGGCCGGGGGCAAGCGCGACGAGCTGCGGGCACTTTACGAGGCCAACACCGCCGGCTGGGACCAGATCGCGCTCGGGTCGGCCGAGGGGCAGGACGTCGTGGCCAAGGCCGCGGAGATCGTCCGGGCCGCGCTCGACGGCTGAGCGGGCGCGGGCAGGCCCTGGCCGCCGCAAGGTCGCCAGGGCCTCGCCCCGTCCCATCCCGGTTGCCCTTGCACGGGTCGGCGCCGAACCCGGACGAGGCAGCACGGGCAGGGAAGAAGCAGAGCAGGACGGACCGTGATCGGAGCGGAGCGCTCCCGCATGCCCGGGCCGCGCCGCAAGGGCAGGGGCCTGCGGCCCGCGCCAGGGCGCGCCCTTGCCCCGCCGCCCAGGATGCGGGGCGGGGGAGGTCTGCGAAACCGCGAAGCCGGTTTGCGCAGGCCGGACCGAAGCACGGGCAGGCGATGCATCGAACCAAGGAGAACAACGCTATGGAACTCAGGACTGTTGATCCCCGC
The DNA here is from genome assembly GCA_964247405.1 of uncultured Acetobacteraceae bacterium. GTDB lineage: Bacteria > Pseudomonadota > Alphaproteobacteria > Acetobacterales > Acetobacteraceae > CAHJXG01. The sequence goes on along the minus strand of CAXTUQ010000598.1, from coordinate 891 downwards.
ACCCTCACCGAGAACCCCGACAATCCGCGCAGGAAGGCGCCGCCGGACCAGGCCGACCTGCAGATGGCGGCGACCGCGCGCAGCATCGGCATCCTGCAGCCGCCCGAGGTGCGGGAGACGGGTGGCCGCTTGATGATCATCGACGGCCACCGCCGGGTGCGCGGCGCCATCGCCGCCAAGCTGGCCGAGCTTCACGTGATCGTACTGGGTGAGGGCGAGGACGCCGCAGACGACCAGATGCGGTCCATGGTGGGGAATGTCGTCCGCAAGCAAATGTCGCCCGTGGACCAGTGGCTTGCCATCGAGAAGCTGGTCAGCGAGCGCTGGACGGAGGAGGCCATCGCCACCGCGCTGGTGCTGCCGATCCGCACGCTCCGCAAGCTGCGCCTGCTCGCGCACATCCACCCGCCGATGCTGGACCGCATGCACAACGGCGATATGCCGGGCGAACGCGAGCTGGGCACCATCGCCTCCGCCTCACCAGAGGAGCAGGCGGCGGCCTGGAAGAAGCACAAGCCCAGGAAAGGCGAAAGAGTGGAGTGGTGGCAGCTCGCGCGGGCGCTGACCCGCCGATGCATGCGGGCCGTGGACGCCGCATTCGACGCGGAGTTCGCCGCCACCTACGGCGTGCAATACACGGAGGACCTGTTCGCGCCTGCCGACGAGGACAGCCGGACCACCACGGACGTGGAAGGCTTCCTCGCGGCCCAGCACGCCTGGATCGAGGCGAACCTGCCGGAGAACGGCGTGGTGCTGCCGACGGGGGAGTATGGCAGCCCCAAGCTGCCGCGGGAGGCGCAGCGCTTCTATGGCAAGCCCGGCACCGGCGGCGGCGAGAGCGTCGGCTACTGCGTGAACGACAGGACCGGCCAGGTGGAGACGGTGCTGTTC
>CAXTUQ010000597.1:0-3844 GCA_964247405.1 uncultured Acetobacteraceae bacterium | reverse complement strand
CAGTTGCAGCGCATCTTCGGGCACCCCGGCCTGGTGCAGCACGCGCACCGCGGCGGCGGCGACCAGCGGCGTTTCCTCCGCCGGCTTGGCGAGTACCGCGTTGCCCGCCGCCAGCGCCGCCGCCACCTGCCCGGTGAAGATCGCCAGCGGGAAGTTCCACGGGCTGATGCAGGCGACCACGCCCAGCGGGCGGTGCGCGGCGTCGAAGCCGTCCCGCACCTCGGCGGCGTAGTAGCGCAGGAAATCCACGGCCTCCCGCACCTCCGCCACCGCGTTGGGCAGGCTCTTGCCGGCTTCCCGCACGATCAGGCCGAGCAGGGCAGGCATCTCCGCTTCCAGCAGGTCCGCCGCGTCCAGCAGGACCGCGGCGCGTTCCCCGTGCGGCGTGGCGCCCCAGGCCGGCGCCGCGGCCTCCGCCCGGGCCAGCGCGCGGTCCACCGCGTCAGGCGTCGCCTCGTTCACGTGGCCCACCACGTCGCGATTATACGCCGGGTTGCGGACCTCCTGCGCCGGCCCTTGGGCCCCCGTCGGCGCGGCGGTCCAGTCCTGCGCGGCGCTCGTCGGCAAGACGGAAGCCAACTCGGCCAGGCGCTGCTCGTTCGACAAATCCAGCCCGGCGGAATTCGCCCGTCCCGGCCCGAACAGCTCCCGCGGCAAGGCGATGCGCGGGTGCGGCGTACCGGGCGGGCGCATCGCCGCGGCCTCTGCCACCGGGTCCGCGGCCAGATCGGCGACGGGCACCGCCGGGTCCTGGATGCGGTTGACGAAAGACGAGTTGGCGCCGTTCTCCAGCAGGCGCCGCACCAGGTAGGCGAGCAGCGTCTCATGTGTGCCGACAGGGGCGTAGATGCGGCAGGGGCGGTTCAGCTTGTTGTGCCCGACCACCTCCTCATACAGCGGCTCCCCCATGCCGTGCAGGCATTGGAACTCGTACTGGCCCGGGCTATAGGGGCCGGCCATGCCGTGGATCGCCGCGACGGTGTAGGCGTTGTGCGTGGCGAATTGCGGGAACACCGCGTCGGGCGCGGCCAGCAGGGCGCGGGCGCAAGCGAGGTAAGACACGTCTGTGTGCACCTTGCGGGTGAACACCGGGAAGCCTTCCAACCCGTCCACCTGCGCCCGCTTGATCTCGCTGTCCCAGTAGGCGCCCTTCACCAGCCGGACCATCAGGCGGCGGCCGCTGCGCCGGGCGAGGTCGATCAGCCACTCGACGACAAAGGCGCTGCGCTTCTGGTAGGCCTGCACGACGAAGCCGACGCCGTTCCAGCCGGACAGCGCCGGGTCGCGGCACAGTGATTCCAGCAGGTCGAGCGAGAGGTCCAGCCGCTCGGACTCCTCGGCGTCGATGTTGAGGCCGATGTCGTAGCGCCGCGCCAGCATGGCGAGGCCCCGCAGCCGGGGCAGCAGCTCGGACATCACCCGCGCCCGCTGTGCCCTGGAATAGCGCGGGTGCAGCGCCGACAGCTTGATGGAGATGCCGGGGCCTTCCAGGATGCCCCGGCCCGCCGCCGCGGCGCCGATGGCGTGGATGGCGCGCTCGTAATCCGCCAGGTAGCGCGCCGCGTCCTCCGCCGTGGTCGCCGCCTCCCCCAGCATGTCGTAGGAGTAGCGGAAGCCGCGCGCTTCGAGTCGGCGGCTGTTGGCTAGGGCCTCGTCGATGGTCTGGCCGGTCACGAACTGCTCGCCCATCATCCGCATCGCGAGGTCCACGCCCCGGCGGATCAGCGGCTCCCCGCCCCGCCCGATCAGCCGGGCCAGCGCGGCGGGAAGCCCAAGCTGCGGCGTGGCGGACGTCAGCTTACCGGTGACGACCAGGCCCCAGGTCGCGGCGTTCACGAACAGCGAGGAGGAGTGCCCGACATGCGACTGCCAATCCCCGGCGCTGATCTTGTCGCGGATCAGCGCGTCCCGCGTGGCGGTGTCGGGGATGCGCAGCAGCGCCTCCGCCAGGCACATCAGCGCCACGCCCTCCTGGGTGGACAGGGCGTACTCGCGGATCAGGCCCTCCACCGTGCCCCGCGTCCCCTTGGCCCGCAGCGCCTCGACCAAGCGGGTCGCCAGCGTTTGCGCGTCCTGGACAACCGGTTGGGGCAGCGTGGCGGCGGCGATCAGCGGCGGCAGGCAGTCCGGCTCCGGCCGGCGATATGCGGCGGTGATCGCGGCGCGCAACGGGGACGGCGGCGGGACGGGGCCGGCGAACTCAGCTAAGGGCTGCGGCATGGCGGTGGGTTCCCGAGCAAGGGTTGGGGCGGAAGGGTTCAGGCCTTCGGATGCAGGGCTGGTTTCGTATGCTGCCGTATATGGGGTTCGGTTCCTGTTTGCCCTCGGGAGATCGCCGAGAGCAAGAAAGCTGATACCTTGATTTCCCTCGCTGCCCCGTTCATGGCTTTGGGAACGAAACCGAATCAGAAACCTATTCCCACATTTGGCGAGTCGATGAGGTGATCCTGCCGCGCCCGGAACATGCGTTTTTCGTGCACAGGGCCGCCGATCCCGCTGGAGACGGGTTCCTGCCTGGCATCCGGGCGTTCAACGGCTTCGGGACCCCGACGCAGGAACTTACGGATGGCGGGATACCATACTTGGTCAACGAGTTCTGGACGGCGGGGCAGCGCCAGGCTCACAGCCTGCACGAGGTGAGCTATCGCGCCTGCTTCAAGCCGCAGTTGCCAGAGTTCTTCATCGACCGCCTGACCGCTCCAGGCGACGCGGTGCATGACCCGTTCATGGGGCGCGGCACCACACCCATCCAGGCGGCGCTGATGGGGCGTCAGCCGATGGGGAACGACATCAATCCGTTGTCCGTCCTTCTGTCACGTCCGCGGCTCACGCCGCCGACCGTGGCGCAGGTGGCCGAACGCCTCAAAACGGTCCCTTGGGAGGTAGGGGACATCGAGCGCGAGGACCTGCTCGCCTTCTACCATCCAGAGACATTGCGCCGGATGTGCGCCCTGCGGCGCTGGCTCCGTGACCGCGCGCCTTTGGCCATGACGGACCCCGATCCGGTGGACGACTGGATACGCATGGTTGCCCTCAACCGGCTGAGCGGGCATTCTGCCGGGTTCTTCTCTGTTTATACGCTGCCGCCCAACCAAGCTGTGTCCGTCGAGGTCCAATCCAAGATCAACGCGAACCGGCAGCAGGTTCCCCCGCTCCGGGACGTGGCGGCGATCATCAACAAGAAAACGCGGACTCTCCTGAAAGACGGGGCCATGGCGCCGCATCCGAAAGCAATCCTGGGCACCGGACCGGCCGATGCCTCTGGGTTCATCCGGGATGCCAGCGTGTCGCTCGTCGTCACCTCGCCGCCGTTCCTGAACATCGTCCAGTATGCCGCCGACAACTGGCTGCGGTGCTGGTTCGCCGGGATCGACGTGGAGGCGGTCGCAATCGGCATGCACCGGACCGAGACGGCCTGGACCACGATGGTCCGCAGCACTCTCGCCGAGCAGGCGCGCATCGTGCGGCTTGGCGGCCACATTGCCTTCGAGGTCGGAGAGGTGCGCAACGGCAAGGTGCTGCTCGAACGCCTTGTTTGGCAGGCGGCCGAGGGGCTGCCATTCGAGCGGCTGGCCGTGATGGTGAACCAGCAGGAGTTCACCAAGACGGCCAATTGCTGGGGCGTGAGCAACAACGCTTCCGGCACCAACACGAATCGCATCGTCGTGTTCAGGAGAGCCGGCTCCGCCTAATACGAACGGCCTGGTTGAATGACCGTCATCCGTCGATGGGTTGCACCCATCCTACGGCACGGGTCGCGTAAGATGGGCAAAACCTATCAGCAACCGCATACAAGTCGATCAATTGTGCCGCCCGTGTAAATTTGGGTCTCAAGGGTGAGGGT
>CAXTUQ010000596.1:0-3853 GCA_964247405.1 uncultured Acetobacteraceae bacterium | reverse complement strand
GCCCTCGTCCGGTGAGGCGGCGGGACGCGCTGCTGCTGGCGGCCATCGCCGCGCTGCGTCCCGGCCGCGGCCTGGCGGCCTCCGCCCCGGCGGCCCAGCCCTTCCCGATGGCCGAGGTCGCGGCGGGCCTCCACGTCCGCCAGGGCGTGCACGAGGAGGCGACGCCCGAGAACCAGGACGGCATCGCCAATATCGGCTTCGTCGTGGGCGGGGAGGCGGTCGCCGTGCTCGATCCCGGGGGCAGCCGGGCGGACGGCGAGCGGCTGCGCGCCAGCCTCCGCGGACGGCCTTGCCGATCCGCTACGTCGTGATGACGCACCTGCACCCCGACCACGTGTTCGGCGCCGTCGCCTTCGCGGAGGACCGTCCGGTGTTCGTAGGCCACGCCCGCATGGCGGCGATGCTGGTGCAGCGCGGCGAGTTCTACCGCAACGGCCTGGCCGACGCGCTCGGCATCGAGGAGGCCGGCGACTACGCCAAGCCGGACCTCCTGGTCAGCGACACGGCGGCGATTGACCTCGGCGGACGCCGCCTGCGGCTCCAGGCGCACCCGACAGCGCACACCGACAACGACCTGTCCATCCTGGACGAGGCGACGGGCACGCTGTGGCTGGGCGACCTGCTGTTCGTGGACCGCGTTCCGGCGCTGGACGGCAGCATCCTGGGCTGGCTGGCGCAGACGAAGGCGCTGCGGAGCGCGCCGGCGACGCGTGCGGTGCCGGGCCATGGGCCGGCTGTCGTCCCCTGGCCCGACGCCACAGCGGCGCAGGAACGCTATTTGGGCGGGCTTGTCCGCGACATCCGTGCCATCATCGCCCACGGCGGCGACATCGAGCAGGCCGTGGCGACGGTGGGCCAGGCGGAACGGGGCCGCTGGGCCTTGTTCGACGACTACAACGGACGCAACGTGACGGCGGCGTTCAAAGAGCTTGAATGGGAGTAGGCCGGCGCGAAGCGGGCCGTATCAGGGGATGGGGAACATGAGGGCGATCGCGGCGGCATTGGGCCTGGCACTCTGCGCAGTGGCGGCGCCGGCCTGGGCAGAGGAGGATCCGGAAGCCCGCGCCGCCCGCTGGACGGACCTGAAGCACGCGGTGTTCGGCGAGCGAGAGGTCGCGGACGGCGCGGGGATCATCGCGCTCGACGCGCCGGCCCGCGCCCAGGACGCGGCCCTGGTGCCCATCACCGTCAGCCTTTCGGCAGGCGGCGGCGCCGGGCCGGGCCGGGTGAAGGCGGTCTGGGTCGTGGTGGACGGCAACCCGTCGCCACTCGCCGGCACGTTCAAGTTCGGCCCGGCCGCCGACCCGCGCAGCCTCAAGACCCGCATCCGCGTGGACCAGTACACCCTGCTGCACGCCGTCGCCGAAACCGAGGATGGCCACCTTTACGCGGCCGAACGCTACGTGAAGGCGGCGGGCGGCTGCTCCGCGCCCTCGACCAAGGACCCGCAGCTCGCCATGTCGCGCCTCGGCCAGATGCGCCTGCGCCTGGACGGGGAAGCCCCGCTGCACGAGGGGGAGGCGGCGACGGCGCACCTGCTGATCAGCCATCCCAACAACAACGGCATGCAAGTGGACCAGGTGTCCCACCTGTTCGTGCCGCCGCGCTACATCCAGGACATTACGGTGCGCTACGGCGACGCGCTGGTGCTGAGCGTGGATGCCGACATCTCCTTGAGCGAGGACCCGGTGATCACCTTCGGCTTCGTGCCGCAGGGTCCGGGGCCGATGCGGGTCGATGTGCTGGACAGCACGCAGGCACGGTTCCACCGTGACTTCGCGCTGGACGGCGAGCGGAGCTGACCGGCTATTTGCCCCCGCCTTATTTACACCGCAGCGCCACCTCCGCCTGGGCGCGGTTGAGTTCCTCGGTGCGCTGCTTGGCGACCGGGGTGTCGCGGAACATCGCGCCGCGGTCGCCCAGCCCGCCCTGCTGCATGCTGAGGATCGTCTCGGCCTGCTGATAGTCCTCGAACGGCATCAGGTCGGCGATGGTGTCGATGCCGCAGGCGCAGCGTTCCAGGAACTCCCGCTTGAAGCCGTTGCTGGCCAGGCAGCCGATGACGTAGTCGGCCCGCGTCGCCGTGGGGTAGTCGTGCGCGGGGTGGCGGGTCTCGGCGTACGCGGCGGTCGCGGCCAGCGCCCCGGCGGCGGCCACCAGGCTGATGAACAAGCAGGGGCGGATCATGGCTCGACCCCCGTGAACACCGTGCGCTGGCGGAAGGCGGGCGCGTTCATCTTGGCGTCCGCCGGGGTGTCGATGCTGATTTCCGCCAGCATCCCCGGCACCGCGTCCGCCAGCACGAAGCTGTAGCGTTTCGCCTGCAGGGACGGGATGCGCTCCAGCCGCTGCTCGTCGGCGAAGGGCTGCACGGTGATCACCCGCGCGGGCACGGCGGCGCCATGGAGGTCGAAGGTGCCGTCGGCCACTGCCGCCTTGGCGACGAACGCCTCGCGGATCTTGTTGCGGAAGTATGCGGTGGACAGGCCCACCGCCTCCTTCATCTCGTTCACGTCGCGCTCCAGCGTGAGCATCAGCAGCGGGTTGCCGTGGAAGTTGTCGAGTTCGGGGAACGGCACCCGGTGCTCGCCGGTCAGGTAGTCGAACGCCAGAGACTTCGTGCCATCCGGGTTCACCTGGCGGACATGCAGCGCGACCGTGTCGGCGAACCCGCCCGGGCCTTCGCGGGTGAAGCCGTAATCGAGCGTCTCGGGGTGGTCCACGTTGCGCAGGTGCGGCGTCTCGAACAGCGCGACCTGCGCCGGGCTGAGCGGCCGGGGGTCATCGGCCGGCGCCTGCGCCCAGGTCTGGTCGCACACGGCCGTGCCGCACAAGCCCGCCAGGGCCATTGCGCCCGCGCCGAGCAGCCTCATAGTCTGGGCGGTCGAACCTTGAAGAAAGCGCCTCGCCATGATCGAGTTGGTCCTTGTTTATTGCTTATCGAGCACGCCGGACCGCTGCATGGAGCGGCGCGAGGTGCGGGAACCCATGGGCAGCCCGATCGAATGCACCTTGAAGGCGCAGACGATCGCCCAGGAATATGTCGTCGAGCACCCGAAATTCCGCCTGCAGGGCTGGCGCTGCGAGGTGGACAAGCCCCGGGAGAACCCGGCGTAACGGCGGCGCGCCGGGTACTCTTCCAGAAAGGTTCTAGTAAACCACCACGCTGCGGATGCTCTCCCCCCGCGTCATCAGGTCGAAGCCCTCGTTGATCTGATCGAGCGGCAGGATGTGGGTGATCAGGTCGTCGATGTTGATCTTGCCCTCCATGTACCAGTCGACGATGCGCGGCACGTCCGTGCGGCCCCGCGCGCCGCCGAAGGCGCTGCCCTGCCAGACCCGGCCCGTCACCAGTTGGAACGGCCGGGTGCTGATCTCCTGGCCCGCGCCGGCCACGCCGATGATCGTGCTCTTGCCCCACCCTTTGTGCGCGCATTCCAAGGCCTGGCGCATCAGCGTGGCGTTGCCCACGCACTCGAAGCTGTGGTCCGCGCCGCCCTTCGTGAGGTCCACGAGGTAAGGCACGATGTCGCCGCTGACTTCCTTCGGGTTGACGAAGTGCGTGACGCCGAACTTCTCGGCCAGCGCGCGGCGGCCCGGGTTGATGTCCACGCCCACGATCATGTCGGCGCCGGCGAGCTTGGCGCCCTGCACCACGTTCAACCCGATGCCGCCCAGGCCGAACACGACGACGTTGTCGCCGGGCTTGACCTTGGCGGTGAAGATCACCGCGCCCACCCCGGTGGTGACGCCGCAGCCGATGTAGCAGATCTTCTCGAACGGCGCGTCCTCCCGCACCTTGGCCAAGGCGATCTCCGGCAGCACGGTGAAGTTGGCGAAGGTGGAGCAGCCC
>CAXTUQ010000595.1:0-3863 GCA_964247405.1 uncultured Acetobacteraceae bacterium | reverse complement strand
AGGCCAGGCGTCATGCCCCACCAGCAGCAGCCGGCGGCGCCCCTCCTCCACCGCCACCCCGGCCGCCGCGCGCCCGGTGGCGTTCAGGTAGGCGGCGCCGAAGTGCTGGTCGGGTTCGAGGTAGGCGCCCTCCGCCCACTCGTTCCAGGCGTTCACGCAGACGATCGCCTCGCCCCCGACCGGTTGCGCCGTGGCCGCGGCGATTAGCCGGTCAAGCCACGCCTGGTAGGCCGCCGGCGTCGAGCCGTGCAGCACCATGCCCGCGCCCTGCCGCCGGGCGTCGTTGTCCCAGCTCGGCAATGCCGTGCGGATCAGCGGATAGGGGGGCGCCGCCAGGTCCGATGATGCCGCCGCGTCCTCATACGAGTACACCCGTGCCGTCGCCGCGTGGTCCAGCATGCGCAGCCCGGCGTTCAGCGGCTCCAGGCCGTCGCACAGCTTATGCGGCGGGAACTCCACGGCGGCGTCCATGCCGAAGGGGCGGGGATCGCGGTCGCCGAAGCTCTGCGCCATGATGAACACCGGGTCCTCGCCCTGCGCGCGGAACAGCGCGCGCCAGCGGTCCACGGCGGCGGCGGTCCCCGGAATCAGCCCGGCGCGATACACCATCAGCACCGGCCGCCCGCCAAGCCGGATGTAGCGCGCGTCCCGGAAATGCCGCAGCAGCTCCGCCGCCAGCGCCGGCTCGTCGGCCCGGTGGTAGTCCTGGGAGATCAGCACGTCGTGCTCCGACCCGTCCCACCGGCGGGACCAGTTCTCGTTCGCCCACATCAGGCAGAACGGCAGGTCCACCGTGGGATCGGCGAGCAGCGCGTCGAGCGGCGCATGGAGCAGGCGGCGGCCGTTGAACCAGTAGAAGTAGAACACGAAGCCATGCACCCCGGCGCCGCGCGCCAGCTCCGCCTGCCGCCGCAGCATGTCCGTGCCGTGCAGCCGGTAATGGCCGAGGTCGCGCGGGATGCGCGGCTGGTAATGCCCGGCGAAACGCGGCAAACCGCGGGCCACGTTGGTCCACTCGGTGAAGCCGCGGCCCCACCAGGCATCGTTCTCCGGCACCGGGTGGAACTGCGGCAGAAAGAACGCCAGCACCTTGGCCCGGCGGGGAGCGTCGGGGGCCAAGGGCTGCACCTCCTCGAACAGCGGCCCCGGCTGGGTGTTGCGCCGCATCTCGGAGGGGATGTCGATGTCGGCGGCGGGCCGGGTCGGGAACACGCCGGGTTCGTGCCGGTGCGCGCGGTAGTGCAGCAGCGGGTTGGCGTCGGGCAGGTCGCGCAGGTAGCGTTCGCGGTAGAACCGGCCGTCGAAGCCCGTCGCGGCTTCCCGGTCCTCCTTGGCGCCTTGCAGCAGGTAATGCTCGAACGGGTCCATCCGCGCTGCGCGCACGTCGGGCGAGCGCAGGAGGTAGTGCTGCGGGTCGAACTCCGGGATCGGGCTGACCAAGCCGCCGTGCCGGTGCTGGAGGAAGTGCGCGAGGCAAAGCTGCCCGGTCGGAATGCCGTGGGTGGCGCGGTACCATTCAGGCTCGAACCAGGCGACGGGCTGCCGGCCCTCCGCCTCGCCATGCTCGATGTAGTGCAGCAGCGGCTCCACCCCGCTGTCCCGCACGTCGCGGTTGCGCCTGAGGTACCAGGCCGGGTCGAAATACGCGTTGGGCCAGCGGCCCTCCCGCCAGCCGTAGCGGAAGTAGTGCACCAGCGGGTCGAGGCCGGCCTCGTTCAGGTCGGCGTTGCGCTTCAAGAACCAATCCCGCGCGAACAGGCCCGACCGTTGCAGGATGAGCAGGTCGCCGACATCGATGCGGAGCGGCGCAAATGGCGGTCTTCCCTGCGGGCTGGACATGGCGGTCCCGTACTGTTTCAACCTCCAATTGAATAGCCATGTCTTGCCTGCACCCGTCAACCTTTGTGGCTTTGGAGAATTGCTGTTTTATGTTGATGCGGAGGTATGTTGACGAAGGCGGGGAGGACGCGTGGCGTCATTGTGGGTGATGCTGGGAAGCGCGCTGGCCGGCCTCCTGCGGTATTGGCTCGGGGTGAGGATCGCGGCGCTGGGGGAGCGCGGGCTGTTCAGCGACGCGCTGGGCCGCGGGCACCTGGACTTCGTGGACCTGCGGGCGTTCGTGATGATCGGCCTGTGCGGCGGCTTCACCACCTTCTCCTCCTTCAGCCTGCAAGCCCTCGAACTGCTGCAAGCCGGGCGCACTGGCCCGGCGCTGGGCTACATGGCCGGGTCGGTGCTCGCCTGCCTCCTCGCGGTCTGGGCCGGTTGAGTCCTGGGCCGCGCGTGACATGATCCTGTCCAGGCCGGCGTTCCCCAAGCTGTCGTCGGTCGTCGCCGCGCTGTGCGCCGCCCTGCTCGCGGGCTGCTCCGCGGCCAGCCTGCTGAATGCGACCGTGCCGCGTGACGGCGTGACGGTCGAACGCGGCATCGCCTACGGCGACGGCCCGCGGCGCATGGCCGACATCTACCGGCCGGGCGCGGCCGGGCCGCATCCGCTGGTCGTGTTCCTGTATGGCGGAAGCTGGCGCACCGGGGACCGCGAAACCTACGGGTTCGTGGCCACGCCGCTGGCCGCCCGCGGCGCCGTGGTGGTGGTGCCGGACTACCGGCTGTACCCGGAGGTCGCCTTTCCCGGCTTCCTCCACGACAGCGCACGGGCGGTCGCCTGGGCCGTGGCCCATGCTGGTGCGCTTGGCGCCGACCCGAAGCGCGTGTTCCTCGTCGGCCACTCCGCCGGGGCCTACAACGCGGCGATGCTGGCGCTCGACCCGCGTTGGCTGGCGCAGGCCGGGCTGGACCGGGCACGGCTTGCCGGCATGGTGGGGCTGGCCGGACCCTACGACTTCCTGCCGATCACCGACCCCGACATCATCCCGGTGTTCGCCCCGGTGAACGATGGGCCAGAAAGCCAGCCCGTCAGCTACGTCGATGGCCATAACCCGCCCTTGCTGCTGCTGGCCGGGGACGCGGACCGGACGGTGCGCCCGGGCAACACGCGCTCGCTCGCGGCCCGGGTGGCGGCGGCGGGCGGCCCCGTGCAGAGCCGGATCTACCCCGGGCTGAACCATGTCGGCATCATAACCGCCTTCACCCCGCTGTTCCGGCGGCGAGCGCCTGTGCTGGACGACGTGTGGCGCTTCATCACAGAGGGGCGCCCGACCGGCTGAGCCGAGCTACCGTCCGCGGAACACTGGCGGGCGCCGGGCGCGGAACGCCGCCAGGCCGTCGCGGTAATCCTCGCTGCGCAACGCCCGGCGGCGCCCCTCCTGCAATCGCTGCGCCGTGGCGGAGGGCAGCGGCATCGCCTGGGCCAACGCCCGCAACTGCTGCTTGGCGCTGGCGACCGAGAGCGGCGCGTTGCCGGCGATGCGGGCGGCCAGGGCGTAGGTGAACCCTTCCAGCTCCGCCTCCGGGACCAGGTGGTTCAGCAGGCGCAGCGCCAGCGCGCGCTCCGCCGGCACCGGGTCGGCCGTCGCGAACATCTCGGCCGCGACATGCAGCCCGCCGCGCAGCAGCACGTTCAGCAAGCCATCGGGATCGTAGGGCAGGCCGAGCCGCGCCGGGGTGAGGGCCAGGCTGCACGTCGGGTCCGCCACCGCGATGTCGCAGCGCAAAGCGAGGTCGGTGCCGCCCCCCCAGGCTGAGCCGTGCAGCATGGCGATCACCGGCGCCGGGCATTCCGCGACGCAGCGGAACAGGGCTTGCAGCGGGCCGTCCTGCGCCAGGGGGTCGAAATCCGGCGCCAGGTCGCCGATGTCGAAGCCGGCGCACCACACCCGGTCCTCCGGCCGTGCCCGCAGCACCACGGCGCGGATGTCCTGGCCGGCAAAGCCTTGGAAGGCGCGGGTCAGCCCGTCCAGCAT
>CAXTUQ010000594.1:0-3870 GCA_964247405.1 uncultured Acetobacteraceae bacterium | reverse complement strand
GATCACCGCCGTCACCTGGCCGATCTTCTGCCGCTGACCGAACAGATAGACCGCCAGCGTCTGAAAGTTGCCGCCGACCAGCAGGTTGGCGAAGACGAACTCGGCGAAAGTGAGCGCGAACACCATGGACAGGCCGACCGCAAGCCCGGGCGCCACGCAGGGCAGAATGACCTGGCACGCGATGACCAAATCGCCCGCGCCCAACAAGTGCCCGGCGTCCAGCAGCTCGTCCACCCGCAGCGCTCGCAGGTTGTTCTTCATCGGCAGGTAAAGCAGCGGGAAAGCCAGCGGCAGGTAGCCGAGCAGCAGGACCCATGGCGTGCCGGTCAGCACGAGCGGCTCGCTCGCGTAAAGGCCGAGCAGGCCCACCACCAGCACCACCTGCGGCAGCGCGTAGGGCAGCACCATCAGGCGCTCCATCCAGCGGTCGAGCCAGGGCAGGTAGCAGTGTGCGACGAGGATCGCCGGCACCGTCACCAGCATTTGCAGCACGACCGAGCCGATGGCGATGAGCAGCGACCGGGCCAGCGCCGCCTGGAACGCCGGCTCCGTCAGCACGGCGGCGAACCAATGGAGGGTCAGGCCGCTGGGCACCAGCCCCGAGTACCAGTCGGTCGCCAGCGCGCTGACCACGACGGCCAGCACCGGGAGCAACAGGAGCAGCGAAACGACGCCGATCAGCAGGCGGTCGGCGACACCGCCGCGCTGCTCAAGCACGGCGGCGGAGGAAAAGCTGGTCCACCAGGATCGGCAGCAGCAGGACCAGCACGAGCAGCACGGCCAGCGCGTTGGCGAGGTTGGGATCGGTGAACACGTCGCCGGCGACAAGCTCGCCAATGCGGATCGTGACGAGGTTCGCGCCGCCGCCGATCAGCGCGTAGGCGGTGGCGTAGGTGCCCATGGCGTTGGCGAACAGGAGGATGAAGCTGCCGATCAGGCTGGGCGCCAGCACCGGCAAGCCGATGCGCCGCCAGAAGGTGAGGCGGGAGGCGCCCATCAGCCGGGCCTGCTCGGCCAGATCCGGGGTCAGCGCGCCAAGGCTCGGGAACAGCACCAAGACGGCGAAGGGTACCTGAAAATAGGCGTACACCAGCATCAGGCCTTGCAGCGAGTAGATGTTGAAGTCCTGCACCAGGCCGGAGCGTACCAGCAGCAGCGTCACCACGCCGTTCACCCCGGCAAGGATGGTGAAGGCCAGCGCCAGCGGCACGCCGACGAAGTTGCTGGCGACGTTGAACAGGGTCAGGAAACGGCGCTGCACCGGGGTGGATCGGCGGTGCAGCGCCAGGCTGAGCGGCAGGCCGATGCCGAGGCCGACGGCGCTGGTGAGCAGCGAAACGTTGACGCTGGTGACGAACGCGCCGCGGTAGAAGCGGCTGGACAGCAGGGCGGCGTAGTTGCCGAGCGACCACTCGCCGCCGCGGTTGAAGCTGCCCGCCAGAACGGACAGCACCGGCAGGACCTCAAACCCCAACACGGCCAACAGGAACGGCGCCGCCCAAAGCACGAGGGCGCGGCGGGGCACGGTGCGCCCTACATCTCGGCCAGCACCTTTTCCTGCCACAGGGCAGGGACCCGACGCGCGCCCTCCGCCCAAAGCTGCGGGTTGATGGGCCGGGCGCGGGCATACTGCGCGGCTGGCAGCAGCTTGGCCTTCGTCGCATCGGGCAGGGTCAGGTGGTCCACCCGGATCGGCCGGGCGTAGCCGTCCGCGAGGTTGGCCTGGCCCTCGTCGCCGAAGATATACTCCCGCACCAGCATCGCCGCGTTCGGGTTCCGGGCATACTTGTTGATGATCGTGGAGTAGCCGCTGGTGACGGAGCCGTCCGCGGGGATCACCACGTTGAAGCGGCCGCCGCCGACCTTGTCACGGTAGCTCAGGGCGTTGAAATCCCACAGCAGGCCCACCTGGATCTCGCCGCGCCCCATGTTGGCGGGCAGCGGGCTGATGGTCAGCAGGCGCTTCTGCCGGGCGAGCTTGGCGAACAGGTCCATGGCCGGGTCGAGCCGGCGCTCGTCCCCGCCGGTGGCGATGGCGCAGGCCAGCACGGCGGCGTTGCTTTGCGACGCCTTGCCCACGTCGCCCGCGGCGATCTTGTAGGTGCCGGACAGCAGGTCGGCCCAGGACTTCGGCGGGTTCGGCAGGTCGCTCGCCACGGCGAAGGCGATGGTCCCGGTGTAGGCCAGCATCCAGCGGCCCTCCGCGTCCCGCGCCCACTCGGGGATTTGGGCAAAGGTCGTGGGTTTATAGGGCGCCGCCAGCCCGCGCTCCACTGCCACGCTGCAGAAATCGAAGCCCACGTCGCCGATATCGCCCGAGGCGTTGGCGCGCTCGGCGGCGAATTTTGCCAACTCCTCGGCGCTGCTCATGTCGGTGTCGGTGTGCTTGATGCCGTACTGCGCGGTGATCGCCTTCCAGGTCGCCTCCCAGTTGGCCCAGTCGTCCGGCATCCCGAGGCTGTTCACCGCGCCCTCCTTGCGCGCCCGCGCAATGAGGTCGTCCGGCGGCGCGGCGCGGGTGCGGCCAGCGAGCAGTGCGGCGGCGGCGCCCAGGGGCAGGCTCAGGCCGGCGCGTCGGGTGATGGGGGTCATGGGAGTCCCGGGTTGTTGCGGCGCGAAGACGCTGCCGGACACCGGGGCGGTACGTCAACCGTATCTGGATGACAACGCCCTTATGAGGTGGAACGCCGTAACCGGGCCTATCCGCCCCAAACCTCGCGGGCAGTCTCGACGATCATGCGGAGCTTGGCCCACTGCTCGCCCTCGGCCAGAGTGTTGCCCTCCTGCGTGGAGGCGAAGCCGCATTGCGGGGACAGGCAGAGCTGGTCGAGCGGGGCGAAGCGGGCGGCTTCCTCGATCCGGTGCTTGATGTCGTCCGGGCGCTCCAAGGTGCCGGTCTTCGAGGTCACGAGGCCGAGCACGGCCGTCTTGCCCGGCGGCAAGTGCCGCAGCGGCTCGAACCCGCCGGCGCGACCGGTGTCCCATTCCATGAAGTAGCCATCGACCGGCATCGCGAACAGCAGCTCGGCCACCGGCTCGTAGCCGCCGGACGCGATGAAGGTGGAGCGGAAGTTGCCGCGGCACAGGTGCATGGTGACGGTGAGGTCCGCCGGCTTGTCGCGCAACGCGTCGCGCTCCATGCCGGCGTAGATCGCGGGCTGCCGCTCCGGGTCGTCGCCGCGGGCGCGCAGCATCTCCCGCTGCTCGGGATCGCAGAGATAGGCGAACGAGATGTCGTCAAGCTGCAGGTAGCGGCAGCCCGCGTCATAGAAGGCGCGGACCGCCTTGTTATACGCTGCCCCTACGTCGGCGTAGAAGGCGTCCATGTCGGGATAGATGCCGAAGTTCATCATGTTCCGGCCGCCCCGGTAATGCAGCATGCTGGGTCCGGGGATCGTCATCTTCGGGACACGGCTGGTGTTGGCCGCGAGGAACCGGAAGTGCTCGATCATCGGATGGCCGGAGAAGCCGACCTTGCCGGTGATGCGCAGCGCCTTGTTGATCCCGACGCCGCCCTTGAAATTCATGCCGGAGTCGGTCTCAACCGCCGTCACCCCATCCAGGTGTTGCAGGAAGTCGAAGTGCCAGTAGGCCCGGCGGAACTCGCCATCCGTCACCGCTTGCAGGCCGACCGCCTCCTGCTTGCGGATGAGGGCGATGATCTCGCGGTTTTCGACTTCCTTGAGCGCGGCATCGGTGATCTCGCCGCGGGCACGCTGCTCGCGGGCGTGCTTCAGCGGCGGCGTGCGCAGCAGGCTGCCGACCATGTCGGCGCGGAACGGCGGCTTGACGCGCATGGCAAAAACTCCCTGTACGGGCGCTGCCCGCCTCAGTCAGCCGCGGCCTCCGCCGCATAACGCTGCGTCGCCG
>CAXTUQ010000593.1:0-3882 GCA_964247405.1 uncultured Acetobacteraceae bacterium | reverse complement strand
GCTGTCCACCACGACGCGCAGGTCGGGAGTCTTGCGATACCCGGGGATGCGGCAGGTCAGCTCCGGGTCGTCCGCTTCCACGGTGCCGACGCCGGCCAGCACCGCGTCGTGCTGGCCGCGCAACGCGTGCGCCGCGCGGCGGGCCTCGGGTCCGGTGATCCATTGGCTTTCCCCGGTGCGCGTCGCGATGCGCCCGTCGAGCGTGCTCGCCAGCTTCAGCGTTACCATGGGCCGGCCGAGACGAACCCGGGTCAGGAAGCCGACCTGCAGCGCCTCCGCCTCCCTCGCCATCAATCCAGTAGCGACCTCAACCCCTGCCGCCCGCAGCATCAATGCGCCGCGGCCATCCACCCGCGGGTCCGGGTCGCCGCACGCCACGACGACCCGCGCCACCCCGGCCGCAGCCAGCGCACCCGCACAGGGCGGGGTGCGCCCGTAATGGCTGCACGGTTCCAACGTCACATAGGCCATGGCGCCGCGTGCCAGGTCGCCGGCCTGCGCCAGCGCCACCGTTTCCGCATGCGGCCGTCCGCCCGGCGCGGTCGTGCCGCGACCGACCACCCTGCCGCTTCGCACCAGCACGCATCCGACCGCTGGATTGGGCCAGGTGTTGCCCAGGCCGCGCCGGGCAAGCGCCAGGGCGGCACGCATGTGCTCCCGGTCCTCAGCATCTCCGTCGATGGTACCCACGTCGCCCATCCGCGCTATGTAGGCTCCTCAAGCGACCCCAGGAAGGCCTCGAAGTCCTTTGCTTCGCGGAAGTCGCGATACACGCTGGCGAAGCGGACGTAGGCGACCGCGTCCACCTCCTTCAGCGTTTCCATCACCAACTCGCCCAGTTGCTTGCTCGGGATGTCGTTCTCGCCCGTGGCCTCCAACTGGCGCACGATGCCGTTGACGATGCGCTCCAGCCGTTCCTCCTGCACCGGGCGCTTGCGCAACGCGATGCGGATGGAACGGGCCAGCTTCTCCCGATCGAACGGCACCCGGCGGCCATCGGCTTTCAGCACCGTCAGCTCGCGAAGCTGCACGCGCTCGATGGTGGTGAACCGCTGCCCGCAGCCGCCGCAGAACCGCCGGCGGCGGATCGCCGACCCGTCGTCGGTGGGCCGGCTGTCCTTCACCTGCGTGTCGTCGTTGCCGCAGAACGGGCAGCGCATGACCGTTAGGGTCCGGCGTGGCCCGCCAGCAGGCCCGGGTAGATCGGGAAGCGCGCGCACATCGCCTGCACCCGCGCCGCCACCGCCTGCTCCGCCAAGTCGTTGCTGCCGTCGTTGGAACGCGACAGGCCGTCCAGCACCTCGTTGATCATCAGGCCGATCTCGCGGAACTCCGCCGGGCCGAAGCCGCGGGTGGTGGCGGCGGGGGTGCCGAGGCGGATGCCGGAGGTGACGGCGGGCTTGGCCGGGTCGAACGGGATGGCGTTCTTGTTCGCGGTGATGTGGGCGCGCTCCAGGCTCGCATCCGCCGCCTTGCCGGTCACGGCCTTGGGCCGCAAATCCACCAATATCAAGTGGCTGTCGGTGCCGCCGGTCACGATGTCGCAGCCCTGCTCCATCAGCGTTTCCGCCAACATGCGGGCATTGTCGATCACGGCGCGCTGGTAGGTGCGGAACTCCGGGCGCAGCGCCTCGCCGAACGCCACCGCCTTGGCGGCGATCACGTGCATCAAGGGACCGCCCTGCAAGCCCGGGAACACCGCCGAGTTGAACTTCTTGCCGAGATCCAGGTCGTTGGACAGGATCATGCCGCCGCGCGGGCCGCGCAGCGTCTTGTGCGTGGTCGTCGTCACCACGTGGGCGTGCGGCAGCGGCGTTGGGTATGCGCCCGCCGCCGCCAGCCCGGCGTAATGCGCCATATCAACCAGGAACCATGCGCCGACCTCGTCCGCCACCTTGCGGATGCGGGCGAAGTCGATGGCGCGCGGATAGGCCGAGCCGCCGGCGATGATCATGCGCGGCTTCTCCGCCCGGGCCAGGCGCTCCAACTCCTCGTAGTCCAGCAGGCCGTCCTCTTGCCGCACGCCGTACTGGACGGCGCGGAACCACTTGCCCGACAGGTTGGGCGCGGCACCGTGCGTCAGATGCCCGCCGGCAGCGAGGCTCATGCCCAGGATGGTGTCGCCGGGCTGCAACAAGGCAAGGAACACCGCCTGGTTGGCCTGCGCCCCGGAATGCGGCTGCACGTTGGCGTAGGCGCAGCCGAACAGGGTCTTGGCGCGGTCGATGGCCAGGGTTTCCGCGCGGTCCACCTCGAAGCAGCCGCCGTAGTAGCGGCGTCCGGGATAGCCCTCCGCATACTTGTTGGTCAGCACCGAGCCTTGCGCTTCCAGCACGGCGGCGGAGACGATGTTCTCGCTGGCGATCAGCTCGATGCCGTCCTGCTGGCGCGCCAGCTCCGCGCCGATGGCGGCGGCGAGGTCCGGGTCGGCCTCGGCGAGGCTGGCCGAGAAGAAGCGGGTCAGGCTGGCGGGCGGGGTCTGCTCGTTCATGGATGTCCTGCTTGGGTCCGGGGCGGCGGCTTGCCCTGCATCTAGGGTCGGCCGCCCGTTATATCACGCCTTTTGCGCGCAATTCCGCCAACTGCTCCGGCGCCAGCCCCAGGCGGGCGCCCAGCACGTCTTCGGTGTGCTGGCCCAATGTCGGCGGAGCAAGGCGGTAGTCGGCCGGAGTGTCCGACAAGCGCACCGGGTTGGCGATCACCTTCACGCCATCCGGATTGGACGGGTGCGGCATGGTCAGCACCGTGCCGCGCGCCTGCACCTGCGGGTCGGCGAATACCTCCTTCAACGTGTTGATCGGGCCGCAGCCGATCTTCAAGGCCTCAAGCTCCTCGACCCAGCGGGCCGTCGGGTGCTGGCGCAGCACGGGGGTCAGCGTGTCCGTCACCAGCGCGCGGTTGCCGACGCGGGCGGCATTGGTGGCGAAGCGCGGGTCGTCCAGCAGGTGCGACAAGCCGTAGCTGTCGCAGAAGCGCTTGAACGTCGGGTCGTTGCCGATTGACAACACGAGGTAGCCGTCGGCGGTCGGGAACACTTGGTACGGCACGATGTTCGGATGCTGGTTGCCGAGCCGCACCGGGTTCTCCCCGGTTGCCAGGTAGTTCATGCCCTGGTTCGCCAGCCACGCGACGTGCGTATCCAGCATGCCGATATCCACCTGTTGGCCCTGCCCCGTCGCTTCCCGGTGGCGCAGCGCCGCCAGCACGCCGATGCAGCCGTACAGCCCGGCGAACAGGTCGGCGACCGGCACCCCGACCTTCTGCGGCAAGCCATCCGGCTCCCCGGTCAGGCTCATCACCCCGCCCATCGCCTGGACCAGGCTGTCATAGCCCGGCCGCGGCGCATACGGCCCGGTCTGCCCGAACCCGGTGATCGAGCAGTACACGAGGCCGGGAAACCGTTCGTGCAACTGCCCGTAGCCCAGCCCGTACTTGGCCAGCGCGCCGACCTTGAAGTTCTCCACCAGGATGTCGCTTTGCGCGATCAAATCGATCGCGATGGCCTGGCCCTCGGGCTTCGCGATGTCGAGCGTGACCGAGCGCTTGTTGCGGTTCACGCCGACGAAGTACGCGCTCTCCCCGGTGCCCGGCATGAACGGCGGCGCGAAGCCCCGCGTGTCGTCGCCGGAGCCGGGCTTCTCGATCTTGATCACGTCGGCGCCCAGATCCGCCAGCATCTGCACGCAGGTCGGCCCGGCCAGGACGCGGGTGAGGTCGAAGACGGTCAAGCCCGCGAGCGGGCCGGAAGGTTGGGGGCTGGTCATGCTGGATCGGTCTCCGCGCCCTTGTTCAGGCCCATGGGTGGGTCCATTCTCGGCAGAGCGTTATATGCACCCTGCATCCCGAGGCAAACCCGATGCTCGACCGGCCCCATCCCACCCC
>CAXTUQ010000592.1:0-3886 GCA_964247405.1 uncultured Acetobacteraceae bacterium | reverse complement strand
AGCCCGCCGGAGACACACCGACTAAGCAATTTCCACACAAGTCACGACGGCACCCAGTCGCGCTTCGTACGGCACCCTTGGAAATCTCCCGGCCTCTCCCACCAGACCCCTACCACTGGCAACCGATCCGTCAAACCACCCGTGACCGGACCGGCCGGCTCCGTCCGGCAGATGAACCTTGACGGACAAGTTGCCCGGCGCTGGGCTATGAAATCGGTCGGCTAAGGCTTTCCACCAGCCGCCGTGCGTGCGCCGGCAGGGCGTCCAGCCGCCGCACAACCACCATCAGCCGTCGCTCCGCCCACGGGTCCTCCAATCGCACCAGGGCCAGTGCGCCGTGCCGCCGCGCTGCTGCTTCCGGCACCACGGCGACCCCCGCGCCAAGCGCCACCATCCGGCAGGCGGCGTCCAGCCCGCGCACCCGGACCCGCAACCGCATCCGGCCGCTGGTGCGGGCCGCGTGCCCGGCCAGGTGCTGGTGAAGCGCGCTGTCGCCCGAAAGGCCCACGAAGTCGCTCCCCAGCGCCTCGGCAAAGGCGATCCGCCCGCGACCGGCAAGCGCGTGACCAGCCGGCACGGCAAGCACCAGCCGGTCGGTCCGAAACGGGTGGCTTTCCAGCCCAGCAAGGTCGGCATGATCGGCGGCCACTCCCACGTCCGCCAGCCCCTCGGCCACGGCGCGGGCCACCTCGATGTTTGGCCGCTCGTCGAGATCCACATCCACGTTGGGGTTCGCGGCGAGGAAGGCAGCCAGCACTTCGGGCAGATGCTCGGCCATCGCCGCAGTGTTGGCCAGCAGGCGGACGTGCCCCTTCAACCCGTGCGCATACTCGCCCAGCTCGCCGCGCATCCGCTCCACCTGCCCCATGACCACCCGCGCGTGGTGCAGTAGCGCCTGACCTGCGGGCGTGGGCCGGACGCCGCGGCGGTCGCGTTCCAGGAGCGCGACGCCGGCCTGTTCCTCCATGCCCCGCACCCGCGCGCTCGCCGACGCGAGGGCGAGGCCGGAACGCGCCGCGCCGGCCGTGATGCTGCCGGCCTCGCCCACGTGCAGGAACAGCCGCAGGTCGGTCAGGTCGAAGTGCATCGGGCGCTCCCCATGGCTGCCTGCCTTCGTCGGCGGCTTAGGCAAACTACGCAACTCCCGCATTGTGGGGCATGGCCCCCACGCCGCAGCATCGCCTTAATGACGGACCTTCTCCCCCACGTTCTGCTGATTGCCGGCACCTTCCTGCTGACCGGGCTGGTGAAGGGCGTGATCGGCCTTGGCCTGCCGACGGTCGCTATGGGCCTGCTCGGCCTGGCGATGCCGCCAGCCCATGCTGCGGCCCTGCTGCTCGTGCCTTCGCTCGTGACGAACGTCTGGCAGCTCTTTGCCGGGCCACACTTCGGCGCGCTGTTGGGGCGGCTACGGGGCATGATGCTCGGCATTCTCGTCGGCACCCTCGCGGGGTCGGGGCTGATAACGGGCACTGCCGCGCCAACCGCGGCGGCGGCTCTCGGCGGTGCCCTGGCGCTCTACGCCCTGGTCGGGCTGGCAAAGCTGCGGCTGCGCGTGCCGCCCGCATCGGAACGCTGGGCAGGGCCGCTGGTCGGTGCGGCGACCGGGCTGGTGACGGGGGCCACGGGCGTGTTCGTCATCCCGGCCGTTCCCTACCTTGGTTCGCTCGGATTGGAGCGGGACGACCTGGTGCAGGCGCTGGGCCTGTCTTTCACCGCCTCCACGCTGGCACTCGCCGCCGGCCTGGCCTGGCACGGCGCGCTGCCTTTGCAGGCCGCGGGCACCTCGCTGCTCGCCCTCGCGCCGGCGCTCGCGGGCATGGCGCTGGGCGGGTGGCTACGCGCGCGGGTGCGGCCCGAGACGTTCCGGCTGTGCTTCTTCGTGGGCCTGCTGGCGCTGGGCGCCGAACTGATCTGGCGCGGGTTCGCTTGAAGGGACGGATGGCAGCCCTCGACGCAGCCTGTGCGCGGGTCAACCCGGGCCTCGTGCTGGTCGCCGATGCCATTGCCATGCTCGATCTCGCGGTCGAGGCGCAGCGTTGGGCCGCCGAGCATCCGCCGGCGGCCCTGGTCGGGGTCGTCACTGGCGCGGCCGAAAGGTACTCTGCCGCCCCGGCGCTGGAGTTGCAGGATCGAGCAGGGCGTGACTGATGCTTTTGGAAAAGCTAACGGCAGGGACCCTCATCGGCACCGGAACTCCGTCAGCAACACACGGATGGAATAGGATGCTTGTGTCGGGACCCCTGCGCCGACCAGGGGTCCTCGGGGCGCCGATGCACACCCTGCTGGTCAGCGACGGGAGTGTGCTCACGGTGAACACAGGCCCGGGCTACTCCCTCGGGACGAAAACGCCCTTGATGCAACTGAGCGAGCGAACAGCGATCTGCGTGTGGGTCCGCTCGTAGAAGCCGCTCTCCGGGTAGATCGGTGCTCCTTCGCGGAACAGCCCACGCACGGTGTCGAAGCGCTCCAGCCCGGCCTCGGCCGCTCCCCGGGCGATCTGCTCCTCGATGCTGTCGTGAAGGTAGCGGATCACCGCGCAGTCGAGGTTCCGTAGCAGCTTGTCCCGGTTCGGATCGCGCCCGACATCCTTGTTTCGCGGCAGCCGTTTGCCTTCGGCCTCCTGCGACTTCAGCAGGCCGTGGTAGGCGTCCCGCAGCAACTCGATGTCATCCCTCGTGGTCAGGTCGAGGCAGTTGCCGAGGTCGATTACCGCGCCGATGACGTGTGGGTTCATACCCGGTTGCCGGGCGGCTTTGGCCTCGGCCCACTCCCGGGCACGCAAAGGGTCGCCTTCCCAGAAGTAGACACCCGGCCCGAGCCAATCGTGGTCCTGATCGCTCTGGATCAGCTCGACCGAACCGGTCAGGGCCTGTTCGCCGACGGCCCGGTCGCACCCGTGATAGCCTAGAACGAAGGAGGTATGAAGGCGGCTCACTTGCGAGCCGTGACCACCCGCTTGTTCTTCGAGTACTCGGCGGCGACCTTGCCCTCCTTCGTGTACAGCCCCATCCGAACCAATGCAGCGCGCGCAGCCTCCGGACTGGCGGTGTTCGCCGCGGTCTGGTTTCTGATCGCCCTGCGAATGGCGTCGCGCTTCTGGTCCGTCATCCTGCCCCACACCCTAGCATCAGTAGGTGGTCAGGGTCTTCCATTTCCGGAAGGGGAGCGCCTGGCTGGCTTGGGCGTCATCCCCTGCTTCCAGCCCGCTCCCTCACGCTTCCCTCCGCAGGCGCTGCCCTGAGCCGGACGGCTCCGAACGCCTCGCCCTGCGTCGCCTCGGCGGCCCCAGACCTGGCGAGCTCCAACCCTGCCACGAACGTGCTCGCGACAGCCGCCCGCGCCCTCAGCGGCCGTTGTGCATCCTCGGCGGCGATCGGCGGCAGGAAGCGCGCCAGTTCTCCACTTCCGGGTGCTCGGCGAGACTGACGCGAATCCGAGCCATCGCATCCGGAACGCGCCTAAGATCCGGGATCGCGGGTCGATAGGCTTGGGTCTCCTCACCCGGGCGCCCTGCCCTGTTCTCCAGCACAACGAGGCAGGCTTCCATGAGCGCGACGTAGCCGCTTTCCCGCCTCGGCGTTTCCGGTTGTTGCCGAGCAGCGGAGCCTTGGGTTGGTTTGGGAGAGTAACCCCGAAGGCAGGGCAGTGGGGCGCTCATCGCGGCACGGAAACTGCGCCAAGGCTGATGGGGAGATTGCCAGCAATTGGGCAATTCGAGGGTAAGGCAACGCGGCAAGCTCTCATGGCCTTCGTCATGCCGCGACGAGATTGCTGACAATGAGGCAACGCAAGGATGCGCAACATAGGATTGCCAGCAATGCGGCCGACCTAGAGGGTTTTCAGCCTGACTGGCCATACCCGCAGTGCCGGAAGTAGTTGGCGC
>CAXTUQ010000591.1:3203-3888 GCA_964247405.1 uncultured Acetobacteraceae bacterium | reverse complement strand
CCTCGGCGTCGGGGCAGACTTTCAGCGCCTGGAACATCGGCATGGCGCTGCGCACCCCGTGCATGCGGGCGACGTAGCAGGCGGCGGTAACGACGCCGCGCACCCCGCCGCCGACGATCACCGGGCGCCCGGCCAGCTCCGGCCGGTCCCGCTTCTCGACGCTGGCGTAGAAGGCGTCGCAGTCCACGTGGGCGATGTGCAGGCGGAACAGCTCGGGGTGGCGCACGATGCGGCGCGAGCCGCAGGCGCAGAGGGCGCCGGGCGGAAACACGCCGCAGTCGCGGCACAGGCTGTCCGGACGCGGGGAGCTACCCGCCATCCGCTTCGGGCGGCCACAGCCAGGCCGCGCCGCGCACGCCGCTGCTGTCGCCGTGGCGGTGGCGCAGCACGCGGGTCGTCAGCGCGTCGCTGAACACGTAGTGTTCGAGCAAGGGGGGCACGCGCTCGTAAAGCTGCGGCATGTTGGACACGCCGCCGCCGAGCACGATCACGTCGGGGTCCAGGATGTTGACCACCACGGCCAGCCCCCGCGCCAGCCGGTCGGCGTGCCGGCCGATGGCCTCGATGGCGGCCGGATCGCCCGCTTCCGCCTGGCGCTCCACCGCAGCCGCGTTCGGCGCGCCGCAGGAGCGGGCAAGGCCGGTGCCGGACAGGTAAAGCTCCAGGCAGCCGGTCTGGCCGCACC
>CAXTUQ010000591.1:0-3193 GCA_964247405.1 uncultured Acetobacteraceae bacterium | reverse complement strand
GCTGCGGCCACTCGTCGTCGCGCGGCCAAGGCAGGGGGGTGTGGCCCCATTCGCCCGCGACTCGGTTGCGGCCGGACAGCACCCGCCCGTCCACGATCACGCCGCCGCCGCAGCCGGTGCCCATGATCACCCCGAACACGCAGCGGTGCCCGGCGCCCGCGCCGTCCGTCGCCTCGCTCAAGGCGAAGCAGTTGGCGTCGTTCTCCACCCGCACCGGGCGGGCCAGGGCCGCGGACAGGTCCTGATCCAGCGCGTGGCCGATCAGGATCTGGCTGTTGGCGTTCTTGATGAGGCCGGTCGCCGGGCTGATGACGCCGGGGATGCCGACGCCGACGGTGGCCTGCACGCCCGCCTCCGCCTCCGCCGCCCGCACCAGCCCGGCGATGCCGGCGATCACCCCGTCATAGGCGGGCGGCGTGTCGATGCGGCGGCGCAGCGCGACCTGTCCCGCGGGGTCGAGCATGGCGATCTCGATCTTGGTGCCGCCGAGGTCGATGCCGATGCGATGTGCCATGTCAGCAACATAGCGGTTTGGGCGCCGCTTGCTCAAGCGCCGGGCTTGCGGAAAGATGGGACCGGAGGCGGCAGCATGGCGGACACCATCCTCGACGTGAAGGACATGAAGTGCCCGCTGCCGGTGCTGCGGGCGAACCGGGCGCTGCGCGGCATGGCGCCGGGGGGAGCGGCTGCGGGTGCTGGCGACCGACCGCGCCGCCGTGGCCGACTTCCAGGCGTTCTGCCGGGAAACCGGGCACGCGCTGGTGGCGCAGGCGGAGGACGCGGGCGTGCTGAGCTTCACCATCCGGCGCCGGGCCGATCCGCCGGAGGACGCCGCATGACCGTCGCGCTGTTCACCCATCCGGCCTGCCTCCGCCACGACAACGGCCCGTTCCACCCGGAATGCCCGGACCGTTTGCGGGTGGTGCTGCAGGCGCTGGAGCATCCGGACTTCGTGCCGCTGCTGCGCGAGGAAGCGCCGGAAGCAACGGCGGCGCTGCTCGAACTCGCGCACCCGGCGGACTACGTGCGGGCGATTCTCGCCATCGAGCCGCCGCCCGGCGAGCACGTCCGGCTCGACAGCGACACCGCCATGGGCCACGGCAGCCGGGAAGCGGCTTTGCGCGCCGCGGGGGGCGCGGCCGCGGCGGTGGATGCGGTGATGGAGGGCTGGGCGCGCGCCGCCTTTGTCGCCACCCGCCCGCCGGGGCACCATGCGGAGCGGCGGCGGGCGATGGGGTTCTGCCTGTTCGGCTCGGCGGCGATCGCGGCGCTGCATGCCCGCGCCCGCTGGGGGGTGCGGCGGGTCGCGGTGGTGGATTTCGACGTGCACCACGGCAACGGCACGCAGGACATCCTCGAATCCGACCCGGACATGCTCTACGTCAGCAGCCACCAGTCGCCCTGCTACCCCGGCACCGGCGGGCCGGAGGAGCGGGGGGTGGCAAACAACGTGCTGAACCTGCCGCTGGCGCCGGGCACGACGGGCACCGAGTTCCGCCGGGCGTGGGAGCGGAACGGGCTGCCGGCGGTGGACGAGTGGGCGCCGGAACTGCTGATCGTGTCCGCGGGCTTCGACGCGCACCGGGCGGACCCGCTGGCGGAGCTGCGGCTGGACACCGAGGACTTCGGCTGGATGACGGACCGGCTCCTGGCGCTGGCGGACGCGCATTGCGGGGGGCGGGTGGTGTCGGTGCTGGAAGGCGGCTACGACCTCAAGGCGCTGGCGGCGAGCGCCGCCTTGCACGTCCGGCGGCTGATGCGGGTATAAGGCGCGATTGAAGGTTTGGGGCTGAGATTGCCTATATCCGAGGACGAGGAACAGGAACTGAGGGTGGCCGTGATGCGGGCGGATCTCAAGCTCAAGGAAAAGCAGGCGTTCTGGGAAACGCCACGTAATCTCGCCGTGATCTACGGTGCGTTGATTGCCGGAACCGCGGCCATTGCGGGTCTTGCTGGCTACAGGCTGGGGCAGAACACGCCGACACAGCAGCCGATCATCATTCAGTTGGCGCCGGGCGTCGTGCCGGTTCAGCCCACCCCGGCCAAGTGAAACTATTGACGGATTTGGAGTCCTGATGGCGGATGACGTAACCGGCCTGTCGTTCGAGGACGCGCTGGCGGAACTGGAGCGCATCGTGCGCGGGCTGGAGGGCGGGCAGCAGAAGCTGGAGGAGGCGATCACCGCCTACGAGCGCGGCGCGCTGCTCCGCCGGCATTGCGAGGCCAAGCTGGCGCAGGCGGAGGCGCGTGTGCAGGCCATCGTCGAGCGCGCCGATGGCGGCGTGGCGCTCAAGGCGATGGAATGATGGGCGCGCTGGCGGCAGCCGGCATCCCGGCGGCGCTGGCCGAGCACGCGGCGGTGGTCGAGCAGGCGCTCGACGTGCTGCTGCCGCTGCCGGACGGGCGGGAGCGGCGGCTGGTGGAGGCGATGCGCTACGCGACGCTGGGCGGCGGCAAGCGGCTGCGCGGCTTCCTGGTGATGGAGGTGGCCGGGCTGTTCGGCGTGGCGCGGGCGTCGGCGGCGCGGGTGGCGGCGTCGGTCGAGATGCTGCATGCCTACTCGCTGGTGCATGACGACCTGCCATCGATGGACGACGACGACCTGCGCCGCGGCCAGCCGAGCACGCACCGCCAGTTCGACGAGGCGACGGCGATCCTGGCCGGGGACGCGCTGCAAACCCGCGCCTTTGAGCTGCTGGCCCATTCCGATACCCACTCGGACCCGCAGGCGCGCTGCGAGCTGGTGGCGGCGCTCGGCCTCGCGTCCGGCGCGCACGGCATGGCGGGCGGGCAGATGATCGACATGGCGACGGAAGGGGAAACGCTCACGGCGGCGGAGGTGGCGCGGCTGCAGGCGCTCAAGACCGGGCGGCTGATCCAGTACAGCGCGGAGGCCGGGGCGATCCTGGGCCGGGCGGCGCCGGTGCTCAGAGCGCAGGTCGCGGCGTACGGGCGGGACCTGGGCGCGGCGTTCCAGATCGCCGACGACGTGCTGGACGCGGTCGGCACCACGGCGGGCATCGGCAAGACCGCCGGCAAGGACCAGGCGGCGGGCAAGGCGACCGTGGTGGCGCTGCTGGGCGTAGCCTGCGCCCGGGCGCAGGCTGCCATGCTGGCGGAGCAGGCGGCACGGCACCTCCAGGCGTTCGACGCGCGGGCCGGGCGGCTGCGGGCGCTGGCGGACTACGTGGTG
>CAXTUQ010000590.1:0-3897 GCA_964247405.1 uncultured Acetobacteraceae bacterium | reverse complement strand
GGCCGGGCTTAACCAGGCCGCCAAACCGTCCAACAGGAGGGGGCCACCTCAGTTTGACGTAGCTGCTCAACGCTCCCTGCGAGCTGACGTGTGTGAGGCTGTGCGTAAGACGGCTTGACGTGACGTTGGCTGCTGGGACTCAAGGCTGGGATGACCGAGCTTCCTGATCTCAGCCGGCTGACGCACGAGGACAAGGACGCGCTGATCCGGGCGTCGTGGGCGCAGGTTCAGGCGCTGACCGTTCAGCTCCAGACCCTGGTGGCGCGGGTGGCAGAGCTGGAAGCAAAGCTCAACGTGCCACCAAAGACGCCGGACAACTCCAGCCTGCCGTCATCCAAGGGCCAGAAGCCGAACCGGCCGGAGAAAGGCAAGCGCCACGGCCCGCGCCCGGGCAGCGTGGGCCGCAGGGGCGGTGGGCGCGCGCTGGCCGCGACGCCTGACGAGACCGTCATCGCCAAGCCGGTCCGGTGCGTGCATTGCCAGGCGGCGCTGGGCGAGGCGGACCATGTCCTGCGCGGGCGCTGCGACAAGATCGACCTGCCCCAGGCCGCGCCCGTGGTGACGCGGGTGAAGCGTTACGCCGGCCGTTGCCGATGCTGCGGCGGCACAACGCTCGCGCCGGTGCCGGAGGGTCTGGGGCCGGGCACGCCGTTCAGCGTCGGCATCGTGGCGCTGGCGATGCATCTGCGTTTCGTGCACGCGATCAGCTACCAGCGGCTGAGCCGGCTGTTGCTGGAGCTGTTCGGCGTGGCGATCAGCGAGGGCGCGCTTGATGCGGTGTTCCGCCGCAGCAAGCCCGCTTTCGATACCGACGTGGCCAGCACCCTCGCCCGGCTGCGCCGCGCTCGGGTGGTGTGCTCGGACGAAACCAGCGTGCACATCAATGGCCGCACCTGCTGGAACTGGGTCTTTCAGAACGACGAGGTGGTGATCCATGTCATCCGCCGCAGCCGCGGCGTGGGCGTGGTGGCCGAGGTGCTGGACGGGCATCGGCCGGCGCTCTGGGTGTCCGACCTCTACGGCGCGCAGCAGGTCCACGCCGAGGAGGGGCAGATCTGCCTGGCGCACCAGCTGCGCGACTGCACCTGCGCGACCGAAGCCGGCGACGCCGTGTTCGCCCCGCGCATGGAAGCGCTGCTGCTGCGCACCGTCGTGCTCGCCCGGCGGAGCCGCGGCCTGGCCCCGAGCACCCGGCGCGAATACCGCCGGCGCCTCGAATGCGCGCTCGATGCCGTCATGGCGCTCGCACCCACCCACCGCGACGGTCAGCGCCTGCGGAAGCGACACGGCAGCACCGCCCGCACCTGTTCACCTTCCTCGACCATCCCAAGGTGCCCGCCGACAACAACGGCAGCGAACGTGAGCTGCGGCCCACCGCCACCTACCGCAAGGCCACCGGCGGCTTCCGCTCCAACTGGGGCGCCGACCTGTCCGCCGGCGTGCGCTCCGTCATCGGGACCGCTGCACGCCGCGGCGCAGGCGCCTACCAGGCTATCCAGCAAACCCTGCGCGGGCAGGCCGCCACCCACCCGGGTTGAGCAACTACCATCGTGGCGTATCGGCTCCTTCGGGAGTTCAGGCAGGCTCACACCCGCCTCGATACGCCGCCTTGCTCACTCAGCCATCACCCATTTTCCGGCATAGCTCCCTGCGGACCAGCGTCGAGCGACTGAAGCGGACGTCGCCGTTTACACCTTGAACCGCATGCTGGGGTTCGGACGCGCGAACTCCGTTTGTATCGCCTGAACTTAACCGGGCCTGGGACAACTGCACCCAACCTCTGATGCGTGCAACACAGCCCACTGCGTCCAGGCGGGAGACAGGTCACCTGCATCGAGACGAAACAATGATGCAAGCGCGATCTGCTGCATATCAAGAAGCTGGGCAGCGCTGAGCACCAAACTTCCTGGTTCGGCCTCACCGGTCTAAAAGCGTTTCCAATTGCACCGGCGTGACCTCGATCGTCTCCGGCCCGGGCTGCCATGCGGCGGCGAATATGCAGCTCGCCCCGGCCAGTTCTTGATGCAGGCGCCATGCTGCTGGATCGCCGAGAGCGGGGTCCGAAAAGCTGAGGCGCGGCGGGTCGAACAGGATGGCAAACTCATCCAGCTTCTGAGCCAGCCCGAGGCCGGTCGCCTTGATAAAGGCCTCCTTCAACGTCCAGATGCGGAGGAAGCCATCCTGCCGGGCTCTTTCCGGCAATCCTTCCAGCCACGCGTGTTCGGCCGCGGTAAAATGGCTCGCCGCCACGTCCCACGGGACGGCCCGGCCGCGCTGTTCGACGTCGATGCCAACCGGTGTGCGAAGGCTGACCGCACAGGCGACCAAACCCTCGCAATGGGACATGTTGAAATGCAGGTGGGACGTGTTGGCCACCGCCGGCTTACCGTGCGGGCCTGTCTTGAAGGCCCATACTTCGGGCGCGCCGCCCCCGTGGCGCGACAGCATCAAACGTTTGAGCGCATGAGCGGCGACGTGCTCGCGCAGATGGCGATGGAATACAAAGCGGGCTGCTCTGGCCTGTTCCTCCAAGCTCAAGAGGGACGCCAGATGTTGCCACAACTCGTGTGGCACTTCGTCAATTTCGACTGACCAGGCGACGATTCGGTCCGAGGACGCAAGTGGCGGGCCGTCGAAACGATGGCAGGAGTCAACGCTGAACATAGCGAGACCGTAGCACGCCAAGCTAGCGTGGTGCATGTGTGGACATTGGGTAATCGCGGCGGGGGCTTGAGCCATCCATGATGCTGCGATCCGGGCTTTGTTGCCCGGCAGTTCGCAACATTGTGTACCGCCCGCGGTTTCTGAGACACCGGTTTGAACCCTACGCGGCCAGTGCCGCGGTTGGAAGCTGCTCGGCACGGATCGCGTCGGGCGGGCGGAAGCCGTGCCGTTCGATGAGCCAGGTCGCGTTGTAGGCAGCGCGGAACTCGATCAGCGCCTGACGAAGCTGCTCGACGGTATCGAAGGTCTGCATCCAGAGCAGGTTGTCCTTGAGGGTGCGGATGAAGCGCTCGGCGCAGCCGTTGCCCGCGGGCGCACGCACGAAGGCGGGCGAGCTCTCGCTGCCGAAGAAGGCGAGTTCCTTCTGGAAGGCGTCGGACATGTATTGGCTCCCATGGTCGTGCCGGACGGCAAGGCCCCGGGCCACGTCGGGGCCGAACGCCGCGAAGCAGCGGCGCACGCCTTGGCGGACCGGCTCCAGCGCTTCGAAGCGCGTGGCGCGGCAGGCGGCGTGGATGCCGACGCACTCGGCGCTGTGGTGGTCCACGGCCACGAATACGGCGACTTGGCCCTCCCGGGTCCAGGCCGTGGTCAGGTCGGTTCCCCACATCGCGTCCACCCGGTCGGGGATGATGGTGTCGGGCGACACCGCCCGGCTCACCGCCTCGACCTCCACAGCCCCAAAGGGCGGCCCGCCTCCAGCGCCGTGATCTTGGCTTCCAGCAGCCCGCGTTCCAGCAGCGTCTCGCCGAGCCTGGCCTTCAGCCGCTCGCTTTCCAGCGCCTCGCCGTCGGTGGGTCGGGTGGCCAGGCTTGCCTCGCCCCCAGCCAGGAAAGCGTCGCGTCAGCCCGAAAGCGTCGCCACCGTCACGCCGAGCGTGCGCGAAACCAGCTCCAGGTCCTCGCCCCGCAGCAGCCGCAGCAGCCGCAGCACGGCGTCGCGCTTGCGCTGGCACTGTTCTCTTATGGCGGGTCAACTTATCGGACCAAGGTCGCGACAACACGCGATCAGGGCGGCATACTCATGGCTACGCCGCAGCAGCGACGCCGGTAACCTCGGCCCAAACTTGAAAGGCTTGGGTTCGGGCGGCTCGATACTGGACGGCTGGGCCCTGATGACGGCGAAGGTGGAAAAGGCTGTCGATCCCGTCGTGGGCGGAAAGGAAGCGCTGTG
>CAXTUQ010000589.1:0-3910 GCA_964247405.1 uncultured Acetobacteraceae bacterium | reverse complement strand
GGGCCGCAGGCGGCGCAGCCTGGGCGGCCACGGCCGAAACGCCGTCGGGCGGCAGGGTCACGCTGGGCAGCGTCTTGTTCATCTGCTCGACAACCGGATCGGTGATGTCGAACTCGTTGATGTTCAAGGCCACCTGCGCCCGATGCAGCACCAGGTTCATGCCCCGGCTTTCCGCCACCTGGCGGATCGTCGCGATCAACATGCGCTCGATCTGCGCCAGGCCGACCTGGGCGGCTTCCTGGATGAAACGGTTGCGGTCACGGAACTGGCGCTGCGAGTTGGTGATGCGCTCCTGCAGCTCGCGCTCCTTGGTGCGGATCTGGTCGGCGCTCAGGCTGGCACGCTGGCTCGCCAGGGCCTGCTGCATGTCCCGCCAGGCGGCTTGCTCCTTCTGTGCGTCCTCGTTGAGCTTCTCCCGCCGTTCCCCGATCAGCTTCTCGACCTGCTGCGCGGCCGTCGAGGTGCGCATGATGTCGGGGATGCCCAGGACGCCGATCACCGCCGCCGGGGGCGCGGGGCCGCGCGGCAGAGCGGGCAAGTCAGGCAAGGGCGGGAGCTGGACCTGAAGCGGCGGCGGCTCGTTCGGCCCAGGGCCGGCGCCGGCCCCGGCGCCCAGCGATGGCGGGGCGACCTGCACGGCAGGCGGCTGCGCCGGCCGCGACGTTTGCCGGGGTGGCGCGGGCCGCGGCGCCGTGTCGCCTCCGGCCGCGGGCGGGATGAAGTACCCCGGGCTTTGCTGCGCCACTGCCGGAACGGGGCGGGCCAGCGGCCCCAAAGTCAGCAGGGCGGCCGCGACGGCGGAGCGGGTCAGGACTGTCATGCGAACCTCAAAACCTTGTGCCGAATCCAAACCGGAACACTTGGGTCTGGTCGTAGGGGCGTTTGACGACCGCCTGGGCGATGTCGATGTTGATCAGGCCAAAGGGCGTTTTCCAGGACACCCCAACGCCCGTGCCGACGCGCGGCGTTGGGCTTGCCACCACTTGGGGCACCACCCCGTTGATCGCCCCGAGCCGCGTCACCTCGCTCAAGGAGCCGATATCGACGAACGCCCGGCCGGACAAGCCGAGGTCGGCGGAAATGGGCAGCGGGAAGCGCAGCTCGGTTGATTGCGTGTAGATCAGCCGGCCGCCGATGCTGTCGTTGGTCGTGCCACCCAGGGCCGGAGTGCCGATGGCATGGGGGCCGGCGCCGCCCGACTGGAAACCGCGCAGGTTGTCGCCGCCCAGGAAGAAGCGGTCGATGATCCGCTCCTCGCGGCCCAGCTGCGCCAGGTAGCCGCCGCCCGCCGAGATGGCGATCCCCCAGTCGGCGTCGCCGGTGAACCGCTCCAGCGGGATGTAGTAGGTGCCGTCGAGCTTGGTCCGCACGTAGCGGGCCGTGCCGCCCAGCCCGGCGAAATCGGTGCCAAGACGCAACAGGAATCCCTCGTGCGGCTCGGTCCGGCTGTCCCGGTAGTCCAGCGCCAGGGTCTGCCCGAT
Source organism: uncultured Acetobacteraceae bacterium (assembly GCA_964247405.1). Taxonomy (GTDB): domain Bacteria; phylum Pseudomonadota; class Alphaproteobacteria; order Acetobacterales; family Acetobacteraceae; genus CAHJXG01. The sequence continues at coordinate 2,429 of CAXTUQ010000589.1, read as the reverse complement.
CTGCGACAGCAGCGTCGTGCCGACCTGGTTCTGAATGTAGATGCTGGCGCCCTGCTGCACGTCGAAGATGCGTCGGCTCACCAAGGAATACGTCCAGGCCTGGCGCAGGTGCTCGTTGAACTCGTAGCCAAGCCGGAGCGCGCCGCCGAGCCGCGACTCGTTGTACGCCGCGATGTCCTGGTTGTTGTTGTTCACGTCGAACAGGTCGATGCCGGCAACCAGGTTGCGGTCCAGGAAGTAGGGATCGGTGATCGACAGGTCCAACTGGCTGCGCCGCTGCGCCAGCACGCCGTTGATGCTGGCGTCGATGCCGGTGCCGACCAAGTTGCGCTCCCGCAGCCCCACGTTGACCAAGGCGCCCGCGTCGGTCGAGAACCCGCCGCCGAGCGTCAGCTCGCCGGTCGCCTTCTCGTCCACCACCGTGCTCAGCACCGCCCGGTCCGCGGCGCTGCCCGGCGACGGCGTCACCGTCACGGTGTTGAAGTAGCCGAGATCCTGCAAACGCTGCCGCGACCGGCGGACCGTCGCGGCGTTGAACGCGTCCCCTTCGGCCAGCCGGAACTCGCGCCGGATCACCTTGTCCTTGGTGCGCGTGTTGCCGGAGATGTCGATCCGCTCAACATAAACCCGCGGCCCCTCCGTCACGTCGAACACCAGGTCAACCGTCTTCTTGGCGCGGTCGCGGGCGATGCGCGGCTTCACATCGACAAAGGCGTAGCCGCGGTTCTGCACCGCGTCCTGGATCGCCTGGGTCGTGCGCTCGACGATGTCGCCGTCATAGGTGTCGCCGGGCGCGATCTGCAGCAGCGGCGTCAGCTCCTCGCCCTTGAGGTTGCGCAGCTTGCTGTCGATGTTGACCGTGCCGACCGTGTAGCGCTCTCCTTCGCTCACCGTAAAGGTGACGAAGAACGCACGGCGGTCCTGCGACAGCTCGGCCGTCGCGTCCTTCACCTCGAAATCGGCGAAGCCGTTTTTCAGGTAGAAGCGCCGGAGCAGCTCCTTGTCGAAGTTGATCTTCTCCGGGTCGTACTGGTCGCTGGAGGACAGGATGCGGTAGAACGCCTGCTCCCGGCTGTTGATCACCTCGCGCAGCCGGTTCTCGCTGAACGCGTGGTTGCCGACAAAGGCGATGCGGCTCACCAGCGTCGTGTCGCCCTCGTTGACCTCGAACACCACATCGACCCGGTTCTGGTCGAGCCGGATCACCTTCGGCGTCACGGTCGCAGCGAACCGGCCGCGCCTTGCATACAGGTCGAGCAGCCGCTGGCGGTCCGCCTGCGCCAGTTGCGGGGTGAACACGGCGCGGGCGCGCAATTGCAGCTCGCCGCGCAACTGCTCGTCATTCAGCTTGCGGTTGCCCTCGAACGCGATCCGGTTGACGATCGGGTTCTCCTGCACCTTCACGACCAGCACGTCGCCATCCCGGCGCAGACTCACGTCCTGGAACAGGCCGGTGGCGAACAGCGTCTTGAGGCTGCGGTCAACGCGCTCGGGGTCGAAGGGGTCGCCGGGCTGCACCAGCATGTAGGAGCGGATCGTCCCTTCCTCGATCCGCTGGTTGCCCTCCACCTTGATGGCAGAGATGACGCCGCCAGGCGTGACGCGGGCGGGCTGAAGCGTGCGCTGCACCGCGGCGGCGCGGGTCGCGCGCCGGACCTGCGCCGCACCCGTTTCGCTGATCAGAAGCGGCAGCAGGCAGGCGGTCGCAAACAGCGCGGCGCGTCTTTGGGACAACAGGCAGGTCCTCCAGGGGGCGGGCACGTCGGACGCGGTCGCCATGGCAACAGTGTCCGGCGTTGTAGTCGCTGCGCCGCCCATCGCCAAGGCCCGTGAAGACAGACCTCGCAAATCGCCCGATAACCCTTTGGCCGGGGCCGTTCCGCCGACCGCCTTGCTGCGTTAGCCGATCAGCCCGCTTACCCAACGGAACAGGCCCAGGTGGGTCAGGTCGTTCCAGGTGGCGAACACGAACAAGCAGGCGAGCACGGCGAAGCCCGCCCGGTAGCCGTATTCCTGCGCCCGCAGCGGCAACGGCCGGCCGCGCACCGCTTCGGCCAGATAGAACAGCAGATGCCCGCCATCCAGGATCGGAATCGGGAACAGGTTGATCAACCCGAGGTTCACCGACAACACCGCGATGAAGCTGATCAGGCTCGACACGCCGAGTTGCGCCACCTGCCCTGAAAGCTGCGCGATCCGCAGCGGGCCGCCCAGATCCTCCGTGCCGCGCGCGCCGCTCAGCATCTGGCCCAGCCCGGCCACGGTCTGCACCGTCACGTCCCAAGTCTGCGCCACCCCGGCGCCCACCGCCTGCAGCGGATTGAGCTTGGTGAACTCGGTGCTCCCGCCGCGCACGCCCAGCAGGCCGACCCGGCGCCCACCCCCGGCATCCCGCCCGCCGGCCAGCACCGCCACCGTCTGCTCCTGCC
>CAXTUQ010000588.1:0-3919 GCA_964247405.1 uncultured Acetobacteraceae bacterium | reverse complement strand
GGGCGGCGTCGGCGGGGCCGGGCACACCCGCGGCGTCCTGGCGCTGGCGGGGGTGCGGAGGCCGCGCTAAAGCTACCCGCTGCAGGCGCTGGTCAGCGAACCCGTGAAGCCGTGCTTCCCCTGCGTCGTCATGTCCAACACGATCCACGCCTACATCAGCCAGTCCGACAAGGGCGAGTTGGTGATCGGCGCCGGCACCGACGCCTACACCAGCTACAGCCAGCAGGGCGGCCTGCACATCGCGACCCATACGCTGGACGCCATCTGCGAGCTGTTCCCGCAGTTCCGGCGGATGCGGATGCTCCGCAACTGGGGCGGCATCGTCGACGTGACGCCGGACCGCAGCCCGATCATCGGCAAGACGCCGGTGCCGGGCCTGTACGTGAACTGCGGCTGGGGCACCGGCGGGTTCAAGGCGACGCCCGGCTCCGGCCACGTGTTCGCGCATACCATGGCGCACGACGCGCCGCACCCGATCAACGCGCCCTTCGCGCTCGACCGCTTCCGCACCGGGCAGTTGATCGACGAGGCCGCGGCGGCGGCAGTGGCGCATTAGATGCTGCTAATCCCCTGCCCCATCTGCGGCGTCCGGCCGGAAGCGGAGTTCACCTATGCCGGCGAAGCGCACATCGCGCGCCCGGCTGACCCGGCGGCGCTCGACGACCACGCCTGGGGCGAGTTCCTGTACGCCCGCACCAACCCCAAGGGCGACCACGCCGAGCGGTGGCGGCATACCCACGGCTGCGGCCGGTTCTTCAACGCGCTGCGCAACACCCACACCGACCGCTTCACCGCAAGCTACCTGCCCGGCGCCGCCCGCCCGCACGGCACGCCAACCACCGAGAGCCAGGATGCCCCGGCCATGCGGAGCGAGACCGAGCAATGGGGTCAGGCGTGAGCGTCCGCTTCAGCTTCGACGACCGGATCTACCACGGCGAACCCGGCGACACCCTCGCCTCCGCCCTGCTGGCGAACGGCGTGCGGCTGATGGGCCGTTCCTTCAAGTACCACCGCCCGCGCGGCCCCCTGGCGGCCGGGTCGGAGGAGCCGAACGCGCTGGTCGAAGTGGACCGCGGCGGCGGGGCGCGCACGCCGAACCTGCGCGCGACGCAAGTCGAACTCTATGACGGCCTGGTGGCGCGCAGCCAGAACCGCTTCCCCTCGCTCGGCTTCGACGTGGGAGCGGTGAGCGACGTGGCAGCGCCGCTGTTATCCGCCGGGTTTTACTACAAGACCTTCATGGCGCCGGAAGGCGCTTGGGCCAGGCTGTATGAGCCGCTGATCCGCCGTGCCGCCGGGCTGGGACGCGCGCCTGACCAGGCAGACCCGGACCATTACGCCAGCCGCTACGCGCATTGCGACGTGCTGGTGATCGGCTCCGGCCCGGCCGGGCTCGCCGCCGCCGCGGCGGCGTCCCAATCCGGCGCCCGGGTGATGCTATGCGACGAGCAGCCCCGCTTTGGCGGCAGCCTGCTGTCCGACCGCAGCGCGCGGATCGACGGGATGACGGCGGCGGATTGGGTCGCGGCGCAAGTCGGTATGCTGGCGGCGCGGCCCGATGTCACGTTGCTGACGCGCACCACGGCATTCGGCTGGTATCCCGACAACATGATCGGCCTGGCCCAGCGCCTGACCGACTACCTGCCCAACCCCGACCCGGCACTGCCGCGGGAGCGCCTGTGGCAAGTGCGCGCCAAGCAGGTGGTCATCGCCGCCGGCGCCATCGAGCGGCCCCTGGTGTTTCCCGGCAACGACCGGCCCGGCGTCATGCTGGCCGACGCCGCCCGCACCTACGCCGTGCGCTACCGCGCCGCCCCAGGCCAGCGCGCGGTGATCGCCACCACCAGCGACACCGCTTACCGCGCGGCGCTCGATCTCCAGGCTTGCGGCGTGGAGGTGGCGCTGGTCGCCGACGCGCGCCCAGCGGCCGACGGGCCGCTTCCCGCCGCCGCCCGCGCCGCCGGCATCCGGGTGGAGACGGGCATGAAGGTGCTGGCGACCCGCGGGCGGCGCGGCATCCGGGTGGCCATCATGGGACACGTCGATGCCGATGGCCGGGTGCGGAGCCGCGAGTGGGTGCGTTGCAGCCTGCTGGGCATGAGCGGCGGCTGGACGCCCTCCTTGCACCTGTTTTCGCAGTCGCGCGGCAAGCTGCGCTACGACGCGGCGACGGAAACCTTCCTGCCGGGCGAGTCCGCGGCGGCGGAGCGGTCCGCAGGCGCGTGCCGCGGCGTGCACGGGCTGGAAGACGCGCTGCTCGACGGCGCCATGGCCGGGAGCACGGCGGCGCACGACGCCGGGTTCGATGCCCCGGCTTTGGCGCGGCGCCGGGTGGAGGGTGCGGTGGCCGCCCACTGGACTGCCCCGGAGCCGGCCCGGCGCACGCAGCGCCGCGCCTTCGTCGATTTCCAGAACGACGTGACCAGCAAGGATCTGCTGCTTGCGACCCAGGAAGGCTTTCACAGCATCGAGCACGTCAAGCGCTATACGACGACCGGCATGGCGACCGACCAAGGCAAGACCAGCAACATGAACGCCCTGTCGATCGTGGCGGCGGAGCTGGGCCGGCCGGTTCCGGCCGTTGGCCTCACCACCTTCCGCCCGCCATATACGCCGGTAACGTTCGGGACGCTGGCCGCCTATAGCCGCGGCGTGCTGTTCGATCCTGTCCGCACCACGCCGGTCCACGGCTGGGCGGCGGCGCATGGCGCGGTGTTCGAGGATGTCGGGCTGTGGAAGCGCGCCCGCTATTTCCCGCGCGGGTCCGAGGGGATGCATGCTGCCGTGGCGCGGGAGTGCCGTACGGTGCGCGCCGCCGTGGGCCTGTTCGATGCTTCCACGCTCGGCAAGATCGAGGTCGTGGGGCCGGACGCGGCCGAGTTCATGAACCGCATGTACGTGAACCCATGGACCAAGCTGGCGCCGGGCCGCTGCCGATACGGCCTGATGCTGGGGGAGAACGGCTTCCTGCTCGACGACGGCGTCGCCGGCCGCCTGGCGCCTGACCGCTTCCACGTCACCACGACGACCGGCGGCGCACCGCGCGTGCTGGCGCTGATGGAGGACTTCCTGCAAACGGAGTGGCCGGACCTGCGCGTCTGGCTGACCAGCGTCACCGAGCAGTGGGCGGTGCTGGCCGTGCAGGGTCCCCGCGCCCGGGACGTGCTGACGCCGCTGGTAGACGGGCTGGACATCGGGGCCGCCGCCATGCCGCACATGAGCGTGGCCGTGGGCAGCATCGGGGGCATCCCCATGCGGCTGTTCCGCGTCAGCTTCACCGGTGAGCTTGGCTTCGAGGTGAACGTGCCCGCCGGCCATGCCGCGGCGGCGTGGGAAGCACTATACGCCCGGGTGGAGGCGCTCGGCGGCTGCGCCTACGGCACGGAGGCGATGCACGTGCTGCGGGCGGAGAAGGGCTACATCATCGTGGGCCAGGAAAGCGACGGGACGGCGACGCCGGGCGACCTCGGCCTCCAATGGGCGATTGGAAAGACGAAGCGGGATTTTGTTGGCAGGCGCTCGTTGAATCGTCCGGATATGACAGCGCCGGGGCGTCGGCAACTGGTCGGACTGCTGACCGCCGATCCCGGCTGCGTTCTGGATGAGGGCGCGCAATTGACGGAACACGCGGCGGCCCCGGCGGGAACCCGCTCGCTCGGCCACGTGACATCGTCCTATGGCGAGGCGACGCTCGGCCACTCGATTGCGTTGGCGATGCTGGCGGACGGGCGGGCGCGGCTAGGCGAAACCCTGTATGTGCAGCGGGCGGGCGGGGCCATGCCGGTCCGCGTTGTCGATCCGGTGTTCCTGGACCCGGAAGGAGTGCGGCTCAATGCCTGACACCATTGCGCCGGACCGCCTGCGGCCGGCGGACGCGAAGCCGGGTCTATCCGGACCATTGGACGGCGCGGCCCGGGTC
>CAXTUQ010000587.1:0-3934 GCA_964247405.1 uncultured Acetobacteraceae bacterium | reverse complement strand
GCGCCCGCAGTCCCGGGCTTGCGGAAGGCCACGTGAAACCGGCCAAGCCCGGTGCAATCAGTGTGGGTGCGCGGATGGTCGCGCGCCGTTGCACCGGTCAGAAGGCCGTCGAGCTGTGAACTTCCCGGAACAGGGTCAGCACCAGGATTTTCAGGTCGAGCGCCAGGGACCAGTTCTGGATGTAGTCCAGGTCGAACCGCACGCGGCTGCGGACCTGATCCTCGGTTTTCGTTTCGCCGCGCCAGCCATTGACCTGGGCCCATCCGGTGATGCCGGGCTTCACCCGATGACGCACGGCATACTGGCTGACCACGTCGGCAAACAGCTTGTCAGCCGCCTTGGTGTTCGGCGCATGGGGGCGCGGCCCGACCAACGACATGCTGCCCTGGACCACGTTGAGCAGCTGCGGCAACTCGTCAATGCTGAAGCGGCGGAGCCACCGGCCGACGCGAGTGACCCGCGGGTCATCCCGCGTGGTCTGCCGGTCGGCGAGCAGATCCGTCATGCTGGCGTGCATCGTGCGGAACTTGAAGATGCTGAACATGCGGTTGTCGAAGCCGACACGGGGCTGGCGGAACAGCACCGGCCCAGGGCTGTCCAGCTTGATCAGCGCCGCCACCACGAGCAGCGGCACCAGCGCGAACAGCAGCAGCACACCCCCGACCGCGCGGTCGAACACTGCTTTCTTGACAGCCTGCCAGTCCTTGAGCGGCCGTTCCCCCACGGACACGACGGGGTTCGACCCGATGGCCGTGAACTGCGCGCCCTCATACCTCAACCCGGCGATGTCCGTGGTCAGGAACACGTCCACCACGAGGCTGCTCAGCTGGGCGAGGATGTCGTTGATCCGGTCCACGGCGCTGAGCGACAACGCGACCACGATGGTGTCGATCCGCTCTTCCCGGCTGGCAAGCACCAGGGCGTCGACGCCGCCGCGCACGCCGATATGCCGCAGGTGGGCGGGGATGCGGGACTGCCGGTCGTCATAGACGCCGGTGACCAGATAGGTGTCCGGCTGCGCCGCAACGCGCTCAAGGAACGTCGCGCTGAACTCGTTCACGCCCACGACCGCGATGCGCTGCACCAGGCGTCCGTCGCGGCGCCATCGCCTGATCACGCGCTGCAGCAGCATCCGGTGCCCGGCCAGGAACACCGCGTTCACCATGACGAAAGCGAACGGCCAGGCACGGGATGGCATCGCTCCTCCGTGCAGCATGAACAAGCTGACTACGGTCGCCGTCCAGCCGATCAGCATGGGCAGCGCCGCGTCCAGCAAGCTGCTGCTGAACTGACCGAGACGGGGCAGCGTGTAGCCGTCAGCCTTCCGGATCGCGATGACGGTGGTGCTGGCTCCGATCCAGGTCGCGACGGCCAGGGCCCCTGCGGGCGCGGTTTCCAGAAGGATTTCGTAGCCCCAGGTCGCCACCAAGCCAGCCAGGAACAGCAGCGCGAAGTCGATGGCCTGTATGGCCATGGCCAGAACGGGCCGGGAGATCTGCCGGCCGGGCCGTGGTCCCTCATGGGTTGGCAAGGAGGCGCCGCCCAGGCTGGGTTGGGGCTGAACCAGTGACACAGCATCCGGCACGCACATCTCCTTCCCTGCGAACGCCGCATTGCGCCCAGCGGAGGACTAATCGGATATGTGGCGGAGCAAAAGTTATGAATAGTTACAATCAGGTAAGCAGGTCTGAAACAAAAATGCGATGTTGATCCTGACTGATTGTTCTTTAAATGCAGTCAAGCAATATGCAAGATGGTGGGCAAGAAACTATCTTGATAAGCTGAATATTCTGGATGGCTACCCGGATCACAGCACTATGGAGGCTTCGGATGCCCGACCGTGGCAACCCGATGCCCAGATATGCAGCACGCTTCCCGATGTGATTTTCCCACAGACGCCGGTGTTCCGCCCCGTGCATCGGGCTGAGCGGATGGATGCTCCCCCCGGCATAGCCCGTTGGAGCGCTGCGCACGCGTACCTCTGCACGTCGGCACGGCGCGTCGCTGGCAGCATGGCTGCCTCATTTGTACTCAAGAAGGTTCTCGGAAAGTGCCGGCACACGGCAAAAAGGAAGGCCGATGTCGGGCCTGCCGGACTGTCAGGCAAACACCATGATCGCGGACCACGATCCAGGGATTCGGCGAATGGAAACTTATCGTCGAACTGTATGCAAACGCTGCAAAACACATCCATTTTGATATCAAAATAGAAAGGGATCACCCGGCCACCCCTGGTGCGATGCGGGGGGCCAGAGAGCGCGGCATTCAGGTCCATTTCTGAGCGTGCGGGGCTAAGCGGCGACGAAATCCCGGATGGCGGTGTTCAACGCGTCCGGCTCGTCGGCGCGGATGGAGTGGCTGCTGTCCTCGAAGATCCGCAGCCGCGAGCCGGGGATCAGGCGGTGGATCTCCTCCGAGAACTCGGGCGGGCAGATCCAATCGTGCCGCCCGGCCAGGATCAGCGTGCGGGCGGCGATGCGGGCGATCTCGGGCCGCAGGTCGAACGACCGCAACACGCCGCCCGGCCCGAAGGCCCGGTTCAGCGGCTCCGGCGCGTAGGTCGACCGGCCGCGCACGGCCTCGGCCGCTGCCGGGTCGTAGCGGCGGCTGTAGAGCGGACCCATGGCGGCGTAGTAATCGGCCATCTGCGCCGCCGTCTCGAACGTGCCGGACCACAGCCGCTCGCAGGCGCGCTGCTGCTCCGCCGTGCCATGGTCGCGGACGAACTGCTCCGCACGCGGCATGAACCCGCCATGCGCCGCGGTGACGATCAGGACCAGCTTGCTGACCGCCCCCGGGAAGTGGGCGGCGTGGGCCATCGCGACCATGCCGCCGTAGCTGGTGCCGATGCTGACCACCGGACCCAGCCCGAGATGGCGGCGCAGCGCCTCCATGTCCTCGACGTTCTCGTCCAACGTGTAGCGCGCCGGGTCGCCGTGCCCGGACCGGCCTTGGCCGCGGTGGTCGAAGTAGACCAACTGCATGGCATCGGCGAGCGGCGACATGGCGGGCTTGAACCCGGCGTGGTCGCCGCCCGGGCCGCCATGGATGACCATGGCGACGGGGCGCTCGCGCATGGCGGGGCCGTCCGGCACCAGCCCGGCGCCTTCCACGTCGAAATACAGCGTCGTGCCTCGGATGGCGGCGTGCATCGGGCCTCCTTGGAGCCTGGTGGGTGGGAGAACGGGTGGCGACCGGTCACTGCGCCTGAGCAGCGCCAGCCATCAGAGGCGTCAAGTCGATCGTGGCGGCCATGGCCGCGTAGCCCGCCCGGTTGGGATGCAGCTTCTCGCCCGGGCCGCCGGTCGTGCTTTCCGGCACGAACTCGGCCCGCATCCCGCCCGTGGCCTTGTCCAGCGTGGCGGCGGAGAAATCGGCCACGCCGTCGAACAGGCGGCCTGAGCGGATGAACTCGTTCAGCACCCGGCGCTTGCCGTCCTGCTCGGCGCTGCCGTGCGCGGGGCTGCTGCTGCCGAGCGCCGTGGTCACGGTTGCGCCCACGACGCGCACGCCGGGGAAGCGCTGCCGGATGCGCGCCACCCCCTGCTTCATGCCGTCGATCACCGCTTCCGCCGAAACGTTGCCGGCCTTGCCGAAGTCGTTGATGCCCTCCAGCCAGATCACCGCCGTGACGCCAGACAGGGCCAGCACGTCGCGGTCCAGCCGGTCCAGCGCCGACGGACCGCCCGCGAACGGCGTCTGCGGGGAGTACTCGGCCGGACCCGCCACCTGGTTGCCGCCGATGCCGGCGTTCACGACCGCCACCCGGGCCGCCCCCGCCGCCAGCAGCCGCTGCTGCAGCACGTCCGGCCATCGGTCGTCGCCGTTCAGGGTCGAGGCCGTGCCGTCCGTGATGGAGTCGCCCAGCGCCACCGCCACTCGCGTGTCCTCCGCGGCCGCCATGTCGAGGGCGTCGAGGAAAAACCAGGACGTG
>CAXTUQ010000586.1:0-3964 GCA_964247405.1 uncultured Acetobacteraceae bacterium | reverse complement strand
TGCGATACGTCACCAACGCTGGATATACGTCAACCTGAACCGATATTGCTCTAGCCACCTCCCACAACGTCACCGGCCCCGCCCCCTGGATCGCCCGCACCGTTCCCGCCGCCTTCTGCCGGCTGAACGCCATCCCCACGCGCTTCATGGTGTTCTTCACGAGCCTACGGTCCCCCACGTCCTGCCCGCGCTCGGTCATCAGCCGTCGCACCACGTCATGCGTCGCGACCGGCTCGGTCGCCTCCCGCAGCACCTTCATGATGAAGCGGCTCATGTCGCCGCGTCCGGCTGCGTCTTGTACGCGTGGGCGCTTGGGCCGAATGCTGCCGAGGTCGTAGTCGGGATCGAATTGCTGGATCACCGCGTCAAGGTGGCCCGTGTCGGTCACGATCTGCGCCAGCCGGGCACGTAGGGTTTCAGCTTCGCCAGCCAGCTCGGCACGGCGCTTGGCCAGGCCCGCAAGCACGTGGTCGGTCATCGGATCGCCCTTGTCTGTGGAGAGCGATCATTGTAGCCTAATCAATATGTTAGCGGGAGCAGGCGCTTGGTGTGGTTGCTACCTAATGGCGCGGCGGCCCGGCGGACGCTGCGAAATCGCTTGGCGATTTGCGCGGCGCCGCGGGTGAACCATCGGTGGCCGGTGCGGCCTTTCTGGCCCTCTCGGGCCTCATCCTCGCACCACAACTGCAGCGTCTTGCCCGGGTGGGCGGCTCTGACGGCTTCGAGCGTGGCCGCGAGGTTTTTTATGTAGCTCCTGCGCCTCGACGTCGGCCTTGGGGTGGACGGGCCGCGTCGTCTGCCACGACAGGCCCATGCGGTGCAGCATCCGGGACAGGGCAGACAACGTGTAGGATGCCGCCCAGCGCTCCTGGATGTGGGCGGCGATGTCGAGCAGGCGATAGCGGCTCACGCCGTCCACCTCCGGGTCCGGTCCCTTCAGCACCCACGCCCGCAGTTCTTCCTGCTGCCCCGCGGTCAGCTTTTCCGGCCGCCCCAGCCGCGGGCGGTCGTGCAGCCCCGCCAGGCCTTCGGCGTTGTAGCGCAGCACCGCGGCGCGCAGCGACTGGCGCTCCCGTCCCACGACCCGGGCTGCGTCCGCCCGGCTCGCGCCCTCCAGCGCCTGCGCAATGGCCAGCGCCCGCAACGCCGCACGCCGGTCCGCCTCGCCTTGCGCAAACCGCCGCAGCTCGGCCGCGCCCATGTCGTTTCGGATTACCAAGCCACGTGAGCCCACCAAGCCCTCCTGCGCCGAACAAACCGGAAGGCAACCACATTTCAGCTCACATCAAAATCAGAACTTAGGGCAATTGGTATCACACAGGAATCATGCCTCCACCTGCTAACCTTGTTTGCTCAACCTTTCCCGCCCGGGCCTGTTAGGCTGTTGAACGCTGCTGGGCTGGCTGCACGGCAGGACGCTACGTGAGCGGCCTTGCTTTCGACGAACCAGCACCTGTCACCTTCGGCGTGTTCGCCATCCCGACAAGGCGGAAGGCGAGTGCCGCAACGGCGCCGCCGAGCAATGGACCCACGCAGTAGAAGAACCAGACCGGGAACGTCCCCGCGACGATCATGGGGCCGAGCGCGCGTGCCGGGTTGCCGGCCCCACCGCTGACCGGGCCGCCCAGCAGCACGCCTGCCGCCAGCGCGAAGCCGATGGCGACCGCGGCGCTTCCCGGCGGCACGCGCTTGTCCGTGGTCGTCGAGATCACCGTGAACACCAGGATGAAGGCGATCAGCGCCTCGACGAGCAGGACCTGCATCGCGCTTGCCCCATTCACCGGCGACGGCGCACCGAGATGCGCGTCGATGTAGGCACCCTGGCCGTAGGCCGCCCACACCACGACGGCGCCGATGGCCGCGCCCACGAGCTGCGCCACCCAGTAGGGCGCCACGTAGGCCCATGGGAACTTGCCTGCGACCGCCAAGCCAAAGGTGACCGCAGGGTTCACATGTGCGCCGCTGACCTGCCCGAGCGAGCCGACGATCGGGATGAGGATCAGCCCGAAGGAAAGTGCCACCGCAAGGGAGTTGTAGGCCGGTCCGGCGGTGCCCTTGCCCAGCACGGCCGCGGTGGCCACGGCGGTTCCGACCAGCACGAGAAGGAACGTGCCGATCGCCTCGGCGGAGCAGGCAAGGGGAAGGTTGCTCGACGTCGCTCCGGCCGCGCCAGGCTCGCCGTATTGGAATGGATCGATAGGCCGCGTCTCGTTCATTATGTTGTCCATCTGAAAGTTGCCTGGCTCAGTCGTTACCGGGAGCGAAGTGCATCGACCGGGGTCAGCAGGGTGTTGGGGTGGAACCCTTTACACTGCGAGTACAAGGTGAGGAGGCGCCAACACCTGCTACAGCATTCCGCGCCGCCGGCGCTTCCGTGCACTTGGACCGGGACCGCCCCGCCACGGAGCAATCGGAGCTCGGGCGAGGCCATCCTGCACTGAAGGCCGGCTCTCCGTCCGGCAGTTGCATGCTGGCTGGCCTGCGGCGCCAAGCGGCGTCTGCGGGCCAGCCAGCCGTTGCTTATCGCGTGACTGAGGGGGCGATGGTGGCCGCCCCCTTGGACGGAGCCGCCAGTGGCTGCGTTGCTGTCTCACCGACGGCGGAGCCTGGCTGCTGGGTCGGCTTTTCCGTGCCGGCAGCCTGCGGCAGGCCGTTGGTCGTGTTCGGACTCGACTGGCTTGAGTTCCCCGCCGGCGGGCTTTGGGTGGTGGTGAACGAGTTCTGCGCAAATGCCGGAGCGGCGCCCAGGATGGCAAATGCCACGATCAGCGTTTTCATGATTGGCGTTCCTTTGTTGTTGATTGGCAGAAAGACTTGCAGCGTCGGCCTCGCTTTGCCGACCTTGCCTCGGTTTGCTCGGCGGATGAGAGGGACGGGTGTGTCGCGCTGCCGAAAGCACGCCTTGGCCGGAGGGCTTCAGCGGAACTGATTGCTGCTCCCGGCGGCGGCGTTGCCGGGCTGTGACGCGGAACGGTTGAAGCAGCCGAGCTTGTAGCAGCCGAACAGGGCCGCCGCGCCGGCGCCGATGGCGAGCTTGCTGCCCGTGGACATGCCGGTGCGGGCCGGCTCCGCCGCTTGCGCGGGGACGGCCTGCCCGCCCGCGCCGACCGTGACCGCCAGGCGCTGCGCCTGTTGCGGCCCGCCGTTGGCCGGCATGTAATCGACGGCGACCTGCTGGCCCGGCGGCACCGACCCGACATAGGCGGCGAACGCGCCGACGCTTGGGAACACCTGCCCGTCGGCGGCGATGATCTGGTCGCCGACGTGGAACCCGGCCTGCGCACCGGGAGAGCCCCGGTGCACCCCGTTCACCCGCAGCAGCTCGAAACTCATGCTGCCCTCGTTGATCTGCTGCGCCGGGCCGATGTCCATGCCGAGCGCGCCGCCCCGGCGCGGCAGCCCGGCGGCCTGCTGCTGGGACAGCAACTGGTAGCCCATCTGGTTCTCGGCGAAGGCCGGACCCGGCAGGCACTGCGCGCCGAGGACGATGGCCGCGGCAAGCGCCGCTGCCGTGCGGTTGACCATGGTATCCACTTTCAGTGTGCGTTGACGCGCCGGAGCAGGCGCAAGCCGGCCCACGCCGGGTGGCGTGGAGGGACCTGGCTCAGACCGACATCGTGCCTTCGTCCGGCAGGCGGCCGTTCGGCGTCATGCCGTGTACGGCCTCCGGCAGGTGCTGGCTGAGCTGGGACAGGAAGTCGTTCGGCTGCATGCCGGCCTGGCTGGCCATGCTCTGCACCTGATCGGCGCCGAGCACGCCGTGCAACTGCTCCGGAGACACCGCCTGGTTCGGGCCGTTGCCGACCCAGGACTGGGCGATGTGGCCCAGCCCGCCCTGCTGGAACTGCGACATCAGGCCGCCGAGGACGCCGCCCATCGGCAAGGACGTGCCTGCGCCGCCGCCCATTAAGCCGCCGAGAACTGTATCGAGAAGACCCATGGTGAAATTTCATGTTTTGGCCCG
>CAXTUQ010000585.1:0-3973 GCA_964247405.1 uncultured Acetobacteraceae bacterium | reverse complement strand
TGCGATACGTCACCAACGCTGGATATACGTCAACCTGAACCGATATTGCTCTAGGAGGAAAAGAACCATGCTGGACACCGCCATCGCCGGCGCACAGGACGCCAGCGCCTTGTTCGGGCTATGCGCTGATGGCTTGGCCCTGGCCGACCGCCTGCTGGCGAGCGGCCGGCTTGCGGTCACGGCGCTTGTCAGCAGCGACGGGGCGATCCGGGCCGACCTGCTTGAGACGTACCAATCCGCCGCCCACGGCTTCGCCTGGCAGGCCACCTACGTGGAGGCCCTGCGCCGCCTGCTGGCATGGGGCCGCCAGTTGGACGAGGCCGGCTCCTTCACCCCGGTCGAGGCGGCCATGCTGCGCCTGGGGTTCGCGGAGTACTTGCAGCAACTGTGCGGCGGCATCCCGATGAGCCAGTCGGAACTGGCACGCCCGGCCGACCTCGGCGTGGACGCCGACACCGTGGCGCGCTTCCTGGGCAACCCGGCGCTGGCGGAACTGACCGAGCCGGCGGCGCTGCGCGCCGCGCGGCAGGTGGTGGCCGAAGCGGCCGGCGAGATGCGGTTCGGCGATGTCGGCATCGCTGACGAGACGATCGCGGCGGTCCGCGACCAGTTCCTGCGCTACACAGCGGCCGAGATTGCGCCGTTCGCGCAGGAATGGCATCGCCGCGACGCGCTGATCCCGCTGCCCGTGGTGCGGCAACTGGCTGACATGGGCGTGTTCGGCCTCACCGTGCGCGAGGAGCATGGCGGATCGGGCCTCGGCAAGGTCGCGATGTGCGTCGTGTCGGAGGCGCTCAGCGGCGGCTACATCGGCGTCGGCTCGCTCGGCACGCGGTCGGAGATTGCGGCGGAGCTGATCGGCCTGGCCGGCACGGCGGAGCAGAAGGCGCGCTGGCTGCCGGCCATCGCGTCGGGCGACGTGCTGCCGACCGCGGTGTTCACGGAGCCGAACACCGGCTCCGACCTGGGCAGCCTTCGCACCCGGGCGGTGCGCGACGGCGACCATTACCGGGTGACGGGCGCCAAGACCTGGATCACCCACGGGTCGCGGTCCGACCTGATGACGCTGCTGGTGCGGACCGACCCGGACGAGGCCGGCTATCGCGGGCTGTCCATGCTGCTGGCGGAGAAGCCGCGCGGCACGGAGGCCGACCCGTTCCCGGCGCCGGGCATGACCGGCACGGAGATCGAGGTGCTGGGCTACCGCGGCATGAAGGAGTACGAGATCGCCTTCGAGGATTTCCGCGTGCCCGTCGCGAACCTGCTTGGCGGCGTGGAGGGCCAGGGCTTCAAGCAGCTCATGGAAACCTTCGAAAGCGCCCGCATCCAGACCGGCGCCCGGGCGCTGGGGGTGGCGCAGAACGCGCTGGAGCTGGGCGCGTCCTATGCCCGCGACCGCGCCCAGTTCGGCCGGGCGATCATCCGGTTCCCGCGGGTCGCCAACAAGCTCGCCTCCATGGCGGTGGAGACGATGCTGGCGCGCCAGTTGACCTACTTCGCCGCCCAAAAGAAGGACGGCGGCCAGCGTTGCGACATCGAGGCGGGGATGGCGAAGCTGCTGGCCGCCCGCGTGGCCTGGTCAAACGCCGACAGCGCGCTGCAGATCCACGGCGGCAACGGCTACGCGCTGGAATACCCGATCAGCCGCGTGCTGTGCGACGCGCGCATCCTGTCCATCTTCGAGGGGGCCGCGGAGATCCAGGCCCACGTGATCGCCCGGGGATTGCTGGGCCAGCGCAATTGATACAGATGGCTTGGTTGAATGACCGTCGTCCGCCGATGGGTTTCACCCATCCTACGGCATGGGTCGCGTAGGATGGGTGAAACCCATCAGCCGCACACGGGTCGATCAATGGTGCCGCCCGTATAAGGGCTTCATCCTTAGCCGCGTGTGTGCCGTCGCTAGTACACGTGCTCCCTGACCGGTTGGTTGGCCGCGATCCGCTCGAAGGCGAAGGGCTTGAGGTCCACGGACCGGGCTTCGCCATGCAGGATCAACTCGCTCGCCCCGGCGCCGGCCGCCGGAGAGTGCATCATGCCATGGCCGCTGAAGCCGCAGGCCAGCACCAGGTTGCCCACCTCCGGGTGCCGGCCGATCAGGGCGCTGTGGTCGAACAGGTTGTGCTCGTACAGCCCGGCCCAGGACCGCAGCAACCGCAACTGCTCGAAGGCGGGGACACGGTACGCGAGCGCCGGCCAGATCACGTCGTCAAACAGCGCGTGGTCCACGTCTAGGCCGAAATCACCCTGCGCGTTCTCAGCCCTGGGTGTCGTGCCGCAGATATAGAGATGCCCCTCGGGCCGGAAGAAGAAGCCTGACCTGTCGAAGACAAAGGGCGCGTGCGGGATCTTCTCCGGGCTGTCGAACACGAAAACGCAACGCTTGAGCGGCACCACCGGCACGTCCAGCCCGGCCATCCGGCCGATCTGCCCGCTCCATGGCCCGGCGGCGTTGACAACCGTGCCGCACGCCAGCCGCCCGCCATCGGCCAGCAGGACCGCGCCGATCCGGCCGGCGCCCGCCATCTCCAGCCCCGTCACCGTGCCGGCGACATACTCGACGCCCTGGGCGCGCGCCTTGCGCTTGAAGGCTTGCAGCAGCGCCGGGCCGTCGAACCAGCCTTCCTTTTCCGGGCCGTAGGACGCGATGCCGAGGTCGTCCACCCGCAGCCAGGGATGACGGCGGCGCGCCTCCTGCGGGGTGAGCAGCTCGGTCTTTGTGCCGCAAGCCCGTTGGATGGCGTGCCGCGCCTCGAAGGCCGGGATGTCGGCGGGGGCGCCGAGGATGAGGTAGCCGGGTTCGCGCAGGCCGATGTCGGCCTCGAAGCCGTCCACGCTCAGCAGCTCCCGCGCGCGGCGCAGGAAGCCGATGCTGTACTCCGACATGCGGATGTTGGCCGCCGTGCCGAACTGCTGCCGGATGGCGCTGGTGGACAGCGAGGACGACGCCGCGGCGTAGGTGGGGTCGCGCTCCACCACCGCGATGCGGCCGGAGCCGGGGTTGGCGGACAGGTGATAGGCGACCGAGCTGCCGATCACGCCGCCGCCGATGACCACCACGTCGTAAGAACACTGCATTCGGGCCTCCTACGCCTGTCCCGACGCGGCCCGTGCCTGGCACGCGCGCCACACCCGTTCGGGCGTGGCCGGCATGTCCAGGTGCGGGATGCCCAGGGCGTCGGCGATGGCACTCATCACCGTCTGCGGCGCCCCGATGGCCCCGGCCTGGCCCGCGCCCTTGACGCCCAGCGGGTTGCGCGCGGTCGGATGCTCGTTGAACCGCACCTCCAGCGCCGGCAGGTCGGCCGCACGCGGCAGGGCGTAGTCCTGGAAGGAGGCAGTCAGGAGCTGGCCGCCGCCGGGGTCGTAATGCACCCCCTCCATCAGCGCCTGCCCGATGCCCTGCGCCAGGCCGCCCTGCACCTGGCCCTCGGTCAGCAGCGGGTTGACCAGGGTGCCGTAGTCATCCACCGCGACGTAGCGCAGCAGCGCCACGGTCCCGGTGTCCGGGTCAACCTCCACCTCCGCGACGTGGGCGCCGTTGGGAAAGACGAACTCCTCGTTCGGGTTGTGGGCATCCGCGTCCAGCGTGCCGGGCGGCAGGGTGCGGACCAGCTCGGCGAGGCCGATGCTGCCGCCCTCGTCGGTACGGAACGTGCCGCCGGCGAAGGCGACGCCCGCCGGGCCGGCTTGCAGCAAGCGGGCGGCCTCGGCGTGGGCCTTGGCCAAGGCGGCATCCAGCGCCATGGCCAGCGCCGTGCCGGCCATCGGCAGGGAGCGCGCGCCGCCGTGCCCGCCGCCCGATGCGATCCGGCCGCTGTCCGCCTGCACCAGCCGGCACGCCTCGACCGGCAGGCCCAGGCAGGCGGCGGCCAGTTGGGCGAAGCTCGTCTCGTGCCCCTGGCCGTTGGATTGCGTGCCCGCCAGCAGCTCGACGGTGCCATCCCGCCCGCAGCGGCTGCCGCCGTCCTCG
>CAXTUQ010000584.1:0-3973 GCA_964247405.1 uncultured Acetobacteraceae bacterium | reverse complement strand
GTCGCAGGGCTATAACGGGCGGATGTGGCGGATGCGGCCGCTGCGGGGGTGGACGGGCGGGGCGGAGTGGGACGCGCGGGAAGCGGCCAAGAGGAGCGGGGGTCGCGACGGCTCCATGGCGGCAGGGCCGGATCACGCGCCCACGCCAGGACAGGGCCAGGCCGTGCCGGTCAGCCAAGGCTTGGAGGGTGGGGGACCCGCTTCCGAACTGCTGGCGGCGTTCCGCGCGCAGCGCATGGGTGCGCTCGGGGGTCAAGGACTGGCGGCGAACGGGGCAGATGCCGGCCACCTAGCGGCGGGCACTGCTGCTCAACAGCCAGGCACCGCGTCGTCGCCCGCAGGTCCTGTGACGTCGGACGGAGCCAACAACACGATCAACGGCGGCTTTATCCGAGCGCGGGAAGGCTTCACGACCGATGGTTATGTCCCGACAGGCCCAGACGGCACCGTCCAGGGGCAGAGCGGGGTGACGGTCGGAAACGGCGTGGATTTAGGCGCGCAGAGCGCAGAGAAGCTCAGGGCGTTGGGCGTTGACGAAAGTACGGTCAAGGTCCTTTCCCCATACTTCGGCGAAAAGAGGCAAGACGCTGTTGACGCTTTGAAAGCTCAACCGCTCTCATTGTCCCAGCAACAGGCCACAGACTTGAGCAACCGCCTTCTCGAAAGTTCGGCGCAAGAGATCGCAACAAGATTTAACAATAGTCAGAACTTCACGCGCTTTGCCGATCTACCTGGCAACACGAAAACCATGCTTGCTGATGTCTACCATCAGCATGGTCCTCAGCTATTCGGCTATAAGTTCTGGAAGCAGGTGATAACTGGTGACTGGCAGGGTGTCTATAATAATTTGATGAACTTCGACGACAAGTACCCAACCCGGCGGCGGCTTGAAGCCGGGTTGTTGCTACAGGATATCCAAAATGGCAATCTTCCAAGTCCTTCAAAGCAGGGGCGCTAACCGGGACTCTGGAGGCAGGTCAAAAGCATGAGGCGCGCCCTTACGTCCCTCGCTGTTGCCTTGATGGCGATCGTGCTGGCATGGCCCTGCTGGTCGGCCGAACTCACGTCGTCGGAGGTTGCCAACAAGCTGGATGTCATGTCGTTCCCCAATTCCATCCATCAGATGTCGAGACCCGGCGCAAGGACCTTCGCCCAGTACGGGTTCACGCAGGTGGTTCCGACGGAGGGCAAAGCGGGCAGCGTGGACGTATACCAACCTGACCACGGATGGCTGTTTCAGATAACGGTGCTCGGGAGGAAGGGCGACGACGTGACTGTCTGCGTCCTTGAACAGGCCCTGAACGGCGGCACATATTTGGGCCAAACGCCATTGGCGCTGCGGCGGGGCAGGGACGGCCTGCTGCACGCCACGGGTCAGGCGGTCAGCGACCCGCATTGCGACGACTATGCACGGTGATGCATGGCGCTGAGAACGCCGGGCGCTCTCAACCGGGCGCAGCTCGATGCCGTGTCACGGACCATCGGCGGCGGCGACATTGGCTCGCAGGAGCGATGGAATGCTTACCAACGCGCTCTTGATGCGTTCAATACCGGCCGATGAGGAATTCTATGACGGGTTTGATGAGATTGGCATCAGGGACGGTGCTCCCCGCGGCGTTGACGGTGGCTCACCCGGGCGCTGCCTCGACCCTCCCTAAGCCGTCCGACGTGTCCCTTTGCCAAAGGCCGGAAGCGGTCCTGTTCAGTTGCTGGATGGAAGCCAAGGTGGTGTCGATCTGCGGCCACAAGCAGGGCGGGGCTGTTTACCGCTTTGGGCGTCCACATCATATCTAATTAAAAACAAACGGCCTGCACTTCAACGATCACGGTTTCTCGGGCGGGGGCGAGACGCAGGTGTATGTTGACACGCCAACTCACCGCTACGTTGTCTATGACAAGGTCATCAAGACGACATTGAACGACGAGGGGCGATACAATCCCGGGGAGACGGCCGGTTTGGTGGTGCAGAAGGGGGGCGGACAGTTTTAAGTCGAGAATGCGCGCGGTGGACGGATTTTGAGCCAAGCACCGAGAAACTGATACCGGAGGGCGATTACGTCCCTCACTGAGCACCGCGCTGCCGCGAGCCGGGGCGAACTCGTCCCTGCGGCCTGGCGCCTTTTGATGGGCAGGGCCAGCCTGATCTGAAAAGACGCCATGCCGCCGACCAGCGTACGCTCTAAGGGCCTGAGCCGAAACAACCGCGTCAGGTATCTGACTTACGGGGTGCGATGGTGTAGTTCCATTCGCCATGGAAGTCGGCTGGAATGATGTTCAGGCTGGCGATCTCCGCGTCGGACACCTTGGTGCCCTTCTCGTAGGTGTTCTGATCCAAGCGGCACTGCACGGTGAGGCCGGTCTGCGTGGTGGTGCTGGCGATCAGCTGGACGATGACTTGGTGCGTGAGCAGCGGCTTGCCGCGCCAGTTCTGGGTGATGAACGCGAACAAGCGGTGCTCGACGCGGTTCCACTTGCTGGTGCCGGGCGGCAAATGCGCGACGGTGATCGACAATCCGGTCTGATCGGCGAGCGTTTGCAGCTCGGTCTTCCACAGCCGCACCCGCGCCCCGTTGCTGCCGCCGCAGTCGGCGGTGATTAGTAGCCGCTTGGCATCGGGATAGCGCGGTTGTCCAAGCTCAATCCACCAGCGCCGGATGCTTTCGACGGCGAAGGCTGCGGTGTCGCTGGTGATGCCGAGGTTGACCCAGCCCGTGTTGGCGGCGATGTCGTAGACGCCGTAGGGCGCCACCTTGCCCAGCTCCGGCAGGGCGAAGTCGTGCACCCGGACCGGCTCGGGCTGGCCCTTGGGGCGCAGCTCGCGGCCGGCGTTCTTGAAGTCGCCGACCAGCTCCTTCTTCTTGGTGTCCACCGAAATGGCGGGCTGGCCTGCGGCTTGGAATGCCTGCACCTGGGCATTGATGTGTTCGAACTGCGCGTTGCGATCCGGATGATGGGTGCCCTCACGGGTCTTGCAGTTGGCCTGCAAGCTGAACCCCAAGCGGCGCAGCAGCCGCCCGACCAGCTTCTGGCTGGCCGTGAAGCCACGCTCTGCCAGCGCGCGGGCCAGAAACCGCTGGCTGCGGCTGACCCACAGCAGCGCCGCTTCCGGGTCGCCGCGCGTGGCCGACTGCACCAAGTCAGCAAGCGCTTCCAGCAACCCGGGTTCGGTGATGGTTTTTGGCCTGCGGCCACCGCCTGGGCGGCGGATGCGGCCGGGGACCTGGTCCTTGCCGTAGCCCAATTCCGCAAGCCCACGCCCGATCGTGCTGCGGGCAATGCCCGTCACCGCCGACACCGCCATGATGCCGCCGCGCCCCGCCGCATAGGCCTCGCTGGCAGCCCACAGACGCCGGTCGCGCTCTCCAAGGAACGGCGCAAGCGCTTCGAAACGGGCCTTGATGGCAACGGTGTCAATCACCTCGCCAAGATAGTACGGCCCGAAAACCGAGCCTACCCACAATCGAGACTCGGTTGTTTCGGCTCAGGCCCTTAGGGAGTTGAAGGGTGAGAAGCCATGACAAGTTGGGGCTTGGCGAAGCTGGGCTTCGCTGTTTGGGCAGCGGCATCGGTCTGTCTGACTTCCGCCTCCCAGGCGCGATCTTACGAGCAATGCCAGGAGGAGGCTGGTGGGATCACCATGGATCTCAAGGATTGCGACGCCGCCGAGTTGGACCGCCGCGAGGCGACATTGAACAAGCTCTACCAGCAAGTCCTGCACGCCGTCGGCCCCAGGGGGCGGCAAGCTGGGTTGCGCAAGGCGGAGCGCGCCTGGGTGGCTTTCACTGATGCCGAATGCGAGTTCCGCACGTCGGCGGAGGCCAGCGGCATGAACGCGCCATTGGTTTACAATGCTTGCCGCCTGGAGCTGATTGCACGCCGCATCGAGGATCTGCGAAAGGCGCTGGAGGTCGCGCAGTTCTAAGGGTTCATCCGGGAATAACCGAATCGAGTGCCATGCGATTGGCCCGTTTCC
>CAXTUQ010000583.1:0-3975 GCA_964247405.1 uncultured Acetobacteraceae bacterium | reverse complement strand
GACGTGACCGGCGCGCGCATCGCCGCCTGGCTGGGCCATTACGACTTCTTTGCCGCCAGCGCCGACGACACGTTCCGCACGCGGCTGATGGGCCGCCTGGTGGCGGATGCGCGCATGCTGGCGGCATCCATGCCGGCGGAGGAGCTGGACGCCCGCGCGCTCACGGCGTTGAAGGGCCTGATCGCCGCGGCCGTGGCGCTGCCGGACCATGCGGCGTTCCTCACCCGCGCGCTGCGCTTCCTGCCGCAGGAGATCGCGCGCCAGGTCTTGCCGGACGGCTGCCACGTGGAGCGCAGCCCGGCCGCGCAGCTCGCGGCTTTGCAAGACCTGACCGAGATCCGCGCGCTGCTGCAAGCCGCGCAGGCGCACCCGCCCACCGCGCTGGCCTCGGCCATTGAGCGCATGGCGCCGGCGCTCCGCGCGTTCCGGCACGGGGACGGAGGGCTGGCGCTGTTCAACGGGGCGAAGGAGGAGCAGGCCGCCCTGATCGACCTCGTGCTCAACCAGACCGGGCGCGGCGTCCGGGCGCCGGCCGGGCTGACGGAGGGCGGGTTCCACCGCTTGCAGGCCGGGCGCTGCGTGCTGGTGGTCGATTGCGGTGCGCCGCCGCCGCCCGGCATCGACCGGCTGGCCCATGCCGGCACGCTGTCCATCGAGGTGTCGGTCGGGCGTGACCGGATGATCGTGAACTGCGGCGCGGCGCCCGCGGCCGGCCCGGCCTGGCAGGACGCGAGCCGTGCCACGGCGGCGCACTCCACCCTGGTGATCGCCGACACCAATTCGTCCGAGCTGCGCCCCTGCGGCATCGGCCGCCATCCGAACCAGGTGGAGGTGCAGCGCCAGGAGGCCAACGGCGCGCATTGGCTGGAAGCGAGCCATGACGGCTACCTGGCCTCCTTCGGCGCGCTGCACCGCCGCCGCCTGTACATGGCCGAAAGCGGCGAGGACATCCGGGGGGAGGACGCAGTAGAAGGCGCCACGGCACAGTCCTACGCCGTCCGCTTCCACTTGCATCCAGCCGTAAACGCAACCTTGCAGCAAGACCAGGACACTGTCCTGTTGCGCCTGCCCGGCGGCAGCAGTTGGCGCCTGCGGGCGGAGGGCGTGCAGATGTCGTTGGAAGAAAGCGTGTACCTCGGCGGCCCCGACCCGCGCCCGGCGCAGCAGGTCGTGCTGGCCGGCAAGGCGGACGGCGCGCAGCAGGTCAAGTGGGCGATCACCAAGGTGGCTTAGGCCGCGGCGCGGCGGTCCTGTCCCCGATCCCCCCCATGCGCCACTTGGCGCTGGTGCAGCCGCGCGTCGGCATCGGCGACATGATCTGGCACCTGCCGCACATCCGGGCGCTGGCGCGGCATGTCGCCGGGCGCGTCACGCTGGTCACGCGGCCCCGGTCGATGGCGGACCAGTTCGTCGGGCCGGAGGACGGGGTGCACGATATCCTGTATGTCGAGCGCGGCCAATGGAGTCCGGGCGGGCGGCACGAGGGCAACGCCGGGATGCTTCGGCTGATCCGCGACCTGCGCGCCCTCGATTGCGACGGCGCGGTGCTGATGACCCGTAGCCGCAACCTGACATTGGCCGTGCTGGCGATGGGCGTGCGGCACCGGCACGGCTACGGCATCGGGATGCAGCGCCGGGTGCTGCGGGGGCCGTTCCTGCCGCGGTCCGCGTGGAAGGACCATCCCTACGACCAGGCGAGCGCATGGATGGCGGCGGCCGGAATCGCACTCGACCGGCCGGACCCTGTCCTGCATGTTCGGGAGGCGGACCGGCTCGCGGCGCTGCGGCGGCTTCGGGCGGACGGCCTGGGGGCGATGGGCGGCTTTGTCGCTCTCGGCATCGCGGCGTCGGATAATTGGAAGAATTGGGGCGCAGCGCGCTTCGCGGCGCTGGCGGCGGCGCTGCTGCAGGCCGGGTGGCCGGAGGTGGCGCTGGTGGGCGGTCCGGCGGAGCAGGGCATGGCCGCCGCGATCATCGCGGCGCTCGGCACGCAGGCGGGGCGGGTCCGGCTGGCGCTGGGCTGGCATCTGAGGGAGGTCGCGGCGCTGCTGGCGGAGGCCGCGTTCTATGTCGGCAACGACACCGCGGCGCGCAACATCGCGGCCGCGGTCGGCACGCGCAGCTACGGGCTGTTCGGCGCGACACGGCCGCTGCTGCACAGTCCGCTGATCGTGCCTGTGCTGCCACCGGGCGGTCTTGACCGGACGCACGGCATGGCCGGCATCATGCCTGCTGCGGTCATGCAGGCGGTCGGCGATGGCCCGCACGCGGCGCACGGCTGAATGGCCCTGCTGTGACCATCATGCAACAAACGCGGTTAGCTTGTTAGTTAACCGAAGTTATCATCTTGTTCATCACGGCAGTGTTATAATTTCCTGAGTGGGTTCTGACGGAAAGGTTGGACATGCCGAATTCTAGCTTCAGTGCCGGCTATCTCGCCGAGGTCGAGGGATCGCACCTCACGGCGGAGGCGCTGGCCGGCGCGGTCGTGGTGCACCTTTCGCGGGAGATCGCGAGCGAGACCGCGGCGGGCCGCAAGCCGCGGCGCATGTTCATCGAGCTGACGTTGGGCGAGGCGCTGCAGCACTGGCGCAACGTCGGCGACATGATCCGCATGGCGGGCGCGATGGAGCGCCAGCCGGGCCACGCGGACGCGGCGGGCAACCTTTAAGCAAGCGTCCGGCCCGGCGTCCCGGACCGCCGGCCGCGGATCAGGCCTGCGCCCTGGCCTGCGACGGCGCGTCCCCGGCTTGCGGCGGCATCTCGATGTCGATTTCGAGCATCGAGACGTCCTCAGCCCGGTCCAGCTTCACGACGACCTTGTCGCGGTCGATCTGCATGTGCCGGGCGATCACCGCCAGGATTTCCTCCTGCAGCACCGCCACGAGCTGCGAATGATGGCCGGAGCCGTCAGCGCCGCGTTCATGCGCGAGCAGGATCTGTAGCCGTTCGCGCGCCACCGGGGCGGAGGTTGAGGTGCGTACTTTGAATAGATTGAACAGGCTCAAGCGACCCTCCGTCCAAACAGCTTGTTGAACAGCCCTTTTTTGTCCCCCGGCAACGCCATGGCCAGCTTCTCCCCCATCAACCGCCGGACCGCGTCCGTATAAGCGCGGGCGGGCGCGCAGGCCGGGTCGGCGAGCGTGACGGGCGATCCCAGGTTGCTGGCGCGCAGCACGTCCTGGCTTTCCGGGATGATGCCCAGCAGCGGAATCGATAGGATTTCGAGGATGTCCTCGGTTTTCAGCATCTCCCCGCGTTTGGCGCGGGCCGGGTCGTAGCGGGTCAGCAATAAGTGCTTGTCCACGCGATCCCCCCTCTCCGCGCGCTCGGTTTTGCTGTCCAGCAGGCCGATGATGCGGTCGCTGTCGCGGACGGAGGAGATTTCAGGGTTGGTCACGACGACGGCCGTATCGGCGTGGTACATCGCAAGCTGCGCGCCGCGCTCGATGCCGGCCGGGCTGTCGCAGATGACCCAGTCGAACTTTTCCTTCAGCTCCCCCATCACGCGGGCGACGCCCTCGGAGCTCAGCGCGTCCTTGTCGCGGGTCTGGCTGGCCGGCAGCAAGGTGAGGGTCTCGAGCCGCTTGTCGCGGATCAGCGCCTGCGACAGTTTCGCATCGCCCTGCACGACGTTGATCAGATCATAAACGACCCGGCGCTCCGCCCCCATGATCAGGTCGAGGTTGCGCAGCCCCACGTCGAAATCCACCACGACGACCTTCTGGCCGGTTTGCGCCAGCCCGGCGCCCAGTGCTGCCGTCGAGGTCGTCTTGCCGACACCTCCCTTGCCCGATGTTACGACCAACACCTTGGCCATTGCCGTCACCTCATGTCTGAAAATTTAATCGAGCGCGGCAATCGCGATCTGGTCGCCATCCAGCCAGACTTGCACCGCACGGCCTTGCAGGGCCGGGTCCATTTCGTCCGCCGTCTTGTACACCCCGTCGATGGCCAGCAGCTCCGCCTCCAGGC
>CAXTUQ010000582.1:0-3994 GCA_964247405.1 uncultured Acetobacteraceae bacterium | reverse complement strand
CGGCGCCGACGTGCTCGTCGAGGTCGCAGCCGCCCCGGACGCGGACCTGCGCCATGGCGCGGCGCTCGCCCGCCGCTTGGCCGCGCTGCTATGCCCGGCGGCGTCCGGCCTGGGCGCCCTGTTCGCTACCGGGGGCGAAACGGCGTTGGCCCTGCTGGATGCAATGGGCGTCACCGGCATCCAGATGATCGGGGAGATCGAACCCGGCGTGCCGCTGGGGCGGACCCGCGGCGCCTTGGCCATCCCGGTCGTGACCAAGGCCGGCGCGTTCGGCGATGCCGGCACGCTGGCCCGCTGCCTGTCCCACTTGCGCCGCCATCGGCGGCCGGAGAGCCTGCCATGAACGCCACGCACGACGCCCGCCCAATCATCGCCATCACCATGGGCGACGCTTCCGGCGTGGGTCCGGAGATCATCATGAAGGCGCTGGGCCGCGAGGACGTTCCGGCATTCTGCCGCCCGCTGGTGGTCGGCGACGCGGCCCGGCTGCGGGAAGCCGGCGCGATCCTGCGCAGCCCGCTCGCGGTCAATGCGCTGGCCGCCCCGGACCACGCCCGCTATGCCCCCGGCGCCGTGGACTGCATCGACCTCCGCCTGATCCCGCCCGGCCACCCGTGGGGCACGCTGTCGCCCGTATCCGGGGAAGGCGCCTACCGCTACATCGAGCGCGCGACGCGCCTGGTTGAGGCCGGCGAGGCCGACGCCATCTGCACCGCCCCGTTGAGCAAGGAGGCGCTGCACGCCGCCGGGCACAAGTATCCCGGCCATACGGAACTGCTGGCCTACCTGACCGGCACGCCGGAGGTGTCGATGATGCTGGTGGCCCCCAAGCTGCGCGTCATCCACGTCACCACGCATGTCGGCCTGCTGGACGCGATCCGCCGGATCGAGCCGGGTCTGGTGGAGCGGGTGATCGCCCGGGGGCGGGACACGTTGATGAAATCCGGCATGGCGGAGCCGCGCATCGGCATCTGCGGCATCAACCCGCACGCCGGGGAGAACGGGTTGTTCGGCCACGGGGAGGAAGAAGAGAAGATCATCCCGGCCGTCCAGGCCTGCCAGGCCCGGGGTTGGGCGGTGGACGGCCCGCTGCCGGCGGACACGCTGTTCTTCCGCGCGGCGCGGGGCGACTTCGACCTGGTCGTGGCGATGTACCATGACCAGGGGCACGGCCCGGTGAAGGTGATGGGGCTGGAAGCCGGGGTGAACATCACCGTCGGCCTGCCGGTGGTCCGCACCTCCGTGGATCACGGGACGGCGTTCGACATCGCCGGGCAAGGCATCGCCGACGAGGGTTCGCTGGTGGAGGCGTTGCGCCAGGCCGCGGACCTGGCCCCGCGCCGGCATTGAGCCGCGCCTTCGGGCAGGACGGCACGGGGTGACGGTTTACTTGAATTTAACAACCCCTCTTGCCGAACTGGCAGTATCGGCAAATAATGATGTCGCTTGCCAAGATTTGATCGGTTCTTAACGCTTTTCCGTTA
The DNA here is from genome assembly GCA_964247405.1 of uncultured Acetobacteraceae bacterium. Taxonomy (GTDB): domain Bacteria; phylum Pseudomonadota; class Alphaproteobacteria; order Acetobacterales; family Acetobacteraceae; genus CAHJXG01. The sequence continues at coordinate 2,510 of CAXTUQ010000582.1, read as the reverse complement.
CCTTGCGCGTTGTCCAATGCGTGCCCGCAATCACATCTCAGGGCAGTCCTCTAAGGTCGGCGCCAATGCGGAGAAAACGCGGTGTGTGATGTCCTGATCGTCGGCGCCGGGCTGGGCGGTGCGACCGCGGCGGCGGTCCTCAGCCGGGCCGGGTGCAACGTCGTGGTGGTGGACCGGCACGCGGCCTACCCGGCCGATTTCCGGGCCGAGCAGCTCGTCGGCTCGCAAACCGACGCATTCCGGCGTCTCGGCCTGCTGGACGGCATCGTCGGGCAGACGGCGCCGATGCCCAACGCGACATCGGCCTGCTACGGCAAGGTCATCGACCAGACGCATAGCCTGCATTACGGGATTCACTACGCCGACATGGTCAACGCGGCGCGGTCCCTGGCAGCCGGGGCCAAGTTCATCACCGGGCGCGTCGCCCAGGTCACGACAGGCCCAGGGTCGCAAACGGTTGTCCTCGCGGACGGAACGGCGCTGGAAGCGCGGCTCGTCGTGCTGGCCACCGGCCCGAACGATGGCGGCTTGCTCGCCCCGCTCGGGATCAGCCGGACGATGCTGAGCGAGCACCATTCGCTCACCTTCGGATTCGACCTGCAAGCCACGTCGCGCCGCAACCTCGTGTATTACGGCGAGCGGCCCGGCGACCGGATGGATTACCTGGCCGTCTTTCCCATCGGCGACGCCATGCGCGCCAACCTGTTCTGCTACCTCGACCCCGGCGACCCCTGGGTCAAGCTGTTCAAGCGCGATCCCAAGCAGGCCCTTCTGGGCGTCATGCCGTCCCTTCAGCAAGCCCTCGGCCCGTTCGAGGTCGTCGGCAAAATCCAGGTCCGGCCGAACTCCATCCAGCGGGCCGGCAACGCCTGGCAGCAGGAGGGCGTCGTCCTGATCGGGGACGCTTACCAATCCTCCTGCCCGGCGGTCGGAACCGGCATCGGGCGCATCCTGGCCGACGTGGAGGCCCTCAGCCGCCTCGTGCCGTCCTGGCTGGCGACGCCCGGCATGGGAACAGACAAGTTGGCGCAGTTCTACCACGACCCGGCGAAACAACGGTTCGACGACCAGGCCGTCCGAAACGCCAAGTTCCGCCGGGCGCTTTGCACCGAGGCGGGTTGGCGGTGGAAAGCCTACCGGACGCAACACTATTACCGGCGTCGGACGTTAGGGGTCATTTCCCGTATCATCGGACGCGACACGCCTTCGGTGGGCAGCGTCATGGATCAAACGCAGCACGCCGCACGGGCCAGGACCGACGCGGTCCGCGCCAGGATGGCCATGACCTGGAACATGACCAAGCGCGCGGTGGCGGCGATGATCACGTTGTTCACGTAAGCGCGCTCTTGGTCGCACTCATCCGTCCACATCGCGAAAAAGTGTTCGGCCGAGAAAATTGAAGTCCGGATTTGAGCGTCAAGCTTCTTAGCCATCCACGGTTTCCTGATAGGTGCGGTCCCCATGAAAAAGCTCCTTTGCGCGGGTTTGGCAGCAGCCTCGATCTGCACGGCATCGCCGAAGCCGGCGGAAGCCTGGGGAGGCGGTTTCGCGTTCGGCACTGTTCTTGGGCTGGGAGTCGGCACCGTGGTCGGGTCCGCCATCGCACGGCCCTACTATCCCTATGGCTACGCTCCCTACGGTTATTACCCGTATGGGTATTATCCCTACGCAGCGCCCTATGCTTACGGCTATCCCCCGCCCGTCACCTACGCGGTGCCGCCCGTTACTTATGCGGTGCCGCCTGTGGCCTATGCGCCGCCGGGCTATCCGGTTTCACCGCCCGCCGGCCAGACGTACGCGACGGCGCGCACTCCCGCGGCGCAGCCGACCTGCCGTCCTGGCCAGTTCTTCAACACGCTGACCGGCAACTGCGACCGCCGCTGACGGTGGCACGCACCGGCCCGCTATAAGCTGCGGCGCCTACCGCTCCGCCGCGAAGACGGAGCGGTGCGCCAGTTCCTCCACCCGGTGACAGGCGACCCAGTGACCCGTCTCCAGCGCCCGGAGCGGCGGTGTTACCGTCCTGCACCGGTCCTGCACATGCGGGCAGCGCCCGGCGAAGTGGCAGCCCGGCGGCGGCGCCAGCGGACTTGGCGGCTCGCCCGGCACCAGGAAGCTGCTGCGCCAGGCTGGGTCGGCGCCGGCCCGCGGCAAGGCTGCGGCCATAAGCGACCAGGTGTAAGGGTGCCGCGCCCGCGCGAACAGCACCGCGGTAGGCGCACGCTCCACGATGCGGCCCAGGTACATGACCGCGACCTCGTCGCATAAATGCTGCACCACGCCGAGGTCGTGCGAGATGAACACCAGGGTCAAGGCCAATTTGCGCTGCAAGCGCCGCAGCAGGTTGAGCACCTGCGCCTGGATCGCGACGTCGAGCGCCGAAACCGGCTCGTCGCACACCAGCAACGCCGGGCCGGGCGCCAAGGCGCGGGCGATGGCCAAGCGCTGCCGCTGCCCGCCGGAGAACTGATGCGGGAACAGCCCGGCCGCATCGGCGGGCAGGCCCACGG